>JANDJK010000018.1 GCA_024330925.1 Nitrospira sp. | reverse complement strand
AATTCGACAAATAGCCCAAACACCCTGGTGGTGCCCTATTGGGGTTGCTGTTCTTGCTTTGCTTGCTTTTTCCAGCGACGCACGTGCCGCTTCGGCCACCACGGAGAAGAAGCCGCTAGAGCGCGGCCGCTATCTGGTCATTGTGGCGGGCTGTAATGATTGCCACACGGCGGGCTATGCGGACGCGGCGGGAAAGGTTCCTGAGAAGGATTGGCTGATGGGGGATCGGATCGGCTGGCGTGGCCCCTGGGGGACCACCTATTCGAGCAACCTGCGGCTGGCCATGCAACGGCTGACCGAGGAACAGTGGCTCACAGTCGCACGGACCGTGGAATTTCGCCCCCCCATGCCCTGGTACGTTCTTCGTGAGATGACGGAGCAGGACTTGCGGGCGATTTATCGCTTTATTCGGAGTTTGGGCCCGGCAGGTGAACCGGCCCCCGCCTTTGTGCCGCCGGATCAAGAACCGCCGAAGCCCTATATTCTCTTTCCGGATACGCCTTAGGTCTGCCGGCTGGGAGAGGAACCGGCTGTTCAACGGACATGCGGTCCTTCAGTCGGTCTTGCCGACAAAATGAAGCGGCCGTTGGCCGGCAAGGTTCTCCGGCCGGATGATGTAGTCGCCGGTGATGGCTGGTTTCCAAACAGCCTTGGCCTTTTGCGTGTCCCCACCAGTCCCCAGCCAGATGATTCCCCCGACGATCGAGCCCCCAATGGCATAGGCCGCCTTGAAGGTGCCGTAGGGGGCGGTGAGCAACCAGCTTGTCACCTGTAACGCGACGTTGCTCGATGGAGATGAGGTTTGTTCCTCTGCAAAAGCAGGAACTCCGCTGCAGAGGCTCGCTCCCAATAGGATCGCTCCCACCGTTCTACGCCACACACGGAACCGTCTCGTGTTTTTTGACCATGCCATGGGCCTTTTCTCCTTTCCCGCAATGACGCCACCTGTCGGCGCCGCCCATTATACTCGGTGAGCCAAAAAGTTCCAGCCATTCACCGGGCAACTATTTTCGTCCTACGTCTGCTCGCCTTTTGCGCTATGATGAATTCCATGCTCGATTCGATTCCGCTCTATCAACCTCCGCGCCTCCTGCGCAATCCTCATCTCATGACGCTCGTCCCCCGCTATCTTCCGCGAGCGACGTCGCTCGCAACCCTTCCCCAGGAACCACGTCTCTTCGCCACGGAACCAGGCACGCAGTTGCTTGGCTTTTGCCATTGGCAACCACATCGAAGGTCCGCCCCCACGGTGCTGCTCGTTCATGGTCTCGAAGGCTCGAGCAACTCGCGCTACATGCTTGGCATCGCAGCCAAGGCCTATCGGGCGGGATTCAACGTGGTGCGGTTGAACCAGCGCAACTGCGGCGGCACGGAACACCTCTCTCCAACGCTCTACAACAGCGGCTTAAGCATCGATTACCGGGCGATCGTGCGGGAACTGGCCAGGCAAGACGGGCTTGATCGTATCTGGCTTGTCGGCTACTCCATGGGTGGCAATTTGGTTCTGAAGGCCGCTGGTGAACTGGGCCACGATGAACCGGCGCTGGCCGGTGTCGCGGCTGTCTGCCCCAACATCGATCCGACAGTGTGTGCCCGTGCGCTGGAGGAGCCGCGCAATTGGCTCTATCACCGGCATTTTTTAAATGGCCTTAAAGCCCGCCTCCGGCGCAAGGCTGCTCTCTTTCCCGGCAAGTGGGATCTTGCTCGCCTTGATAGCATTACCCGTATCAGCGAGTTCGACCACTGGTACACCGCTCCAGACGGCGGATATGAAAGCGGAGCGGACTATTATGACCGATCTGGCGCCCGGCATGTACTGGGCTCCATTGCCGTCCCCACCCTGATCATTACAGCCCAAGATGATCCGTTTATTCCCTATTCTATGTTCACGGTGCCGACCATCCTTAGTCATCCGCTGATCCAACTAATTGCTCCTCAATACGGCGGCCATTGTGGGTTCTACCAGCAAAGGACGAACGGCGAAGACGCCCATTGGGCTGAAAATCGAATCGTGGATTTCCTCCGGAACGGCAGGCTCTAACACCTCGCCTCGCATGTCAGGCGACAAGTCAAGCAGCCGCTCGCGAAACCGTCTCGGTCAAGTGGGAGCCGGAGAAGCGATCAGTTGCTGCGGGTGTTCCAGAATTCGCTTGAGCTCTTGAAGGAACTTGGCCGCGATCAGGCCGTCAAGGGCACGGTGATCACACGACAGCGTGACCTTCATGCGCCGGCCGACTGTGACGGTGCCCCCCGCCACAACGGGGACTGTCCGCACCGCCCCAACTGCCAGCGACGCGGCCTGCGGCGGTACGAGCACAGCAATAAAGTTCTCAACCTCATACATGCCGAGATTGGAGATTGAGAACGTCGCCCCCCGATATTCAACCGGCTGTAACCGCTTGAGTCTGGCCCGCTCAATGAGCGACCGCGATTCGGCCGTGATCGTCTCCAGCGATTTGGCGCCACAATCGCGGATGACCGGCGTGATCAGTCCATCGTCCATGCCGACGGCCACGCCGATATCAATGCTGGTGTAACGCCGGATGGCATCCCCTCTGTAGGACACATTGAGTGCCGGATAGTGGTCCAACGCCAAGGCTGTTGCCTTGATCAGCAGGTCCGTCACGGTCGGACGGAACGGCCCCTCCCGATTCAAGCGCTCCCGGAGCTGCTCGGCCTCGTCCATCTCGATCTCGGTCGTGACATAGAAGTGCGGCACGGGAGCCTTACTCTGCACCATGGTCCGTGCAATGGCCTTGCGCATTTGACTGAGCGGGTGATCGGTGCCGGGAGGCGAGACCACCTCTACGTCCGTCTCGGCCCGCAGCACATCTTCTTCCACAATTCGTCCGCCTGGACCGGTCCCGACGACGGTTGAAAGATCGATCCCCCGCTCGGCAGCGATCGCTCTGGCTCGCGGGGAGGCGACCGGACGAGTCCGTTCTTCTGAAGCAGCAACCGCTTTTGACGGAGAGACCGGTGAGGGAACAGGTTGTGAGGATGCCGCCACCGGAGCGGCGGGCAAGGCAGCCTTGCCAGACGACGGCGCGGCAGCGATCTGCTCGGTCAAGGCCTCCGTGATGTCTTCATCCGCCTCGGCAACCACAGCCAGCAGGGTACCGGAAGGAACCGTTTCCCCTTCCCGCACCACAATTTTGCGCACGATGCCGGAGGCAAACGCTTCAAGGTCCATGACGGCTTTGTCGGTTTCGATTTCTGCGATCACCTCTCCCGCCTCGACCCGCTCTCCTTCCCGCTTTTTCCATGCCACCAACGTCCCTTCTTCCATCGTATCTGTGAGCTTGGGCATCACCACACGGCTGGCCATGGTCTTCCTCCCTTCAGCAAAGCGACTTCACCGCCTCAATCACCCGAGGCAGATCAGGGATCGCGGCATCCTCCAACGGCCGGCTGTAGGGCATGGGGACATCCGCGCCCGTCACTCGCACGATCGGGGCGTCGAGATAATCAAACGCTGTCGCATAGACGCTCTCGGCGATTTGCGCCCCCAACCCGCAAAACCGCCAACCCTCTTCAACAATGACCAGACGGCCGGTCTTTTTGACCGATGTGACAATCGTCTCCAGGTCTAACGGCTTCAGTGTGCGGGGATCGATCACTTCAATTTCAATCCCCTCCCGACTTAAATGCTCGGCCGCTTCCAAGGCAAGCAGCAGCATTTTCGAATAGGCCACAACTGTCACCGCGTGACCAGGGCGTTTGACTTCGGCGACCCCGATCGGAATCGTGTACTCGCCCTCCGGCACCTCTCCCTTCGTGCCATACAACAACTGGGCCTCGATGAAGATGACCGGGTTCGGATCACGGATGGCACTCTTGAGGAGCCCCTTCGCATCACGCGGAGTTGCCGGTACAATCACTTTGAGTCCAGGCACGTGGCAAAACCAGGCTTCCAAACTTTGGGAATGTTGGGCCGCTAACTGATGGGCCGCACTGCCAGGTCCCCGAATCACCATCGGCACCGAGAGTTGCCCGCCCGACATGTAACGAATCTTGGCCGCATTGTTGACGATCTGATCGAGCGCCACAATGCCAAAATTCATCGTCATGAGCTCGACGATCGGACGCAACCCCGCCATGGCTGCTCCGATGGCTAGGCCAGTGAAACCGGCTTCGGTAATTGGCGTGTCGATCACACGACGGGGGCCAAATTCCTCGATGAACCCCTTGCTCACCTTGAAGGCTCCTTGGTAGTAGGCCACCTCTTCGCCAATCAGAAAGACCCGCGGGTCTCGCCGCATCTCTTCCCGCATCGCCTGATTGAGCGCCTCCCGATACGACAGCACCATGGCACCCTTCACTCCATCAGCACATCTTGGTGTAACTCGGCAGGCGAAGGGAAGGGACTCTCCTCCGCAAATTTGATGGACGCCGCCACCACGGCTCCGACCTCCTGTTCAAGTTGTTTAAAGTCGGCTTCGCCGGCTAGGTTCTGATCAAGCATCGTCTGTTTGAGAACCAGCAACGGATCGCGCTTACGGTACGCCTCCACCTCTTCCTTGGTCCGATAGTGACCATGCGCCGGATCGGCCATCGAATGGCCCATGAATCGGTAGGTCTTGGCCTCAACGAAAAAGGGGGTTCCGGTGGCTCGCACCTGTTCGACTACTCGTCGCATCACCGACCGCACGGCCAACACGTCCATGCCATCCACCTCTTCCGCAGCAATGCCGTAGGAGCGGGCCGTTTCGGTGATATCCGTGTAGAGGGCCACCGCCCGTTCAACCGGGGTCCCCATCCCATAGCGATTGTTTTCGCAGACGAAGATGACCGGCAGCTTCCAGAGGGCTGCGAGATTGAACGCCTCATGCGCCTGGCCGCTGGGCAAGGCCCCTTCGCCAAAAAAACAGACAGTCACTCGATCGAGCGACTGGTACTGACTCGCAAAGGCCAAGCCCGTGGCCAACGGGAGATGGCCCCCTACAATCGCGTAGCCGCCCATGAAGAATCTCTCTGCATCGACCAAGTGCATGGAGCCGCCCTTGCCTTTGCACAGCCCCGTCGCCTTGCCGAACAATTCCGCCATCACTTTCCCTGGATCGGATCCACGCGCCAGACAATAGCCATGGTCCCGATAGGCACTGATGACATAGTCATCCGGCCGAAGGGCGGCGATTGTTCCAACGGCAACTGCTTCTTCGCCGATGTAGAGATGGAGAAAGCCCGCAATCTTAGCTAGGGCGTACATCTCTGCCGACTTTTCTTCGAATCGGCGGATCAGCAGCATTTGACGGTACAGCGACAGAAGATCGGTTCGGTCCATGGGTCGCACGCTTTGTGGGGGTTATGAGTTGACCGCCTGAAGCATCACCTCAACAGACAGTCGTTTGTTGTCTCGAATCACATCCACTTTGACTCGATCACCAACCTTAAATCGCTCAAGCACATCCAGCAGCTCATCCACCGTCTCAACCGGTGTTCCTTCGACCGCCACCAGGATATCGCCCAACTCGATCCGCCCGCCGCCGGCTTCGCGGACCCCCCGCAACCCGGCTCGATCGGCGCTCCCCCCGCGCGCCACCTTGGCAATCACGAGCCCTTTGATCCCCCACCGTCTCGCTAAGGCATCCGGAACCAGCGACACCCCAAGCCCAGGCCTGATCCGTTTTCCATGTTTGATCAGCTCGGGCACGATGCGATTGACCGTATCAACCGGCACGGCAAAACCGATGCCGGCGTAGGCGCCGCTGGGACTGATAATCTGCGTATTGACGCCGATCAGCCTGCCGGCACTGTCGAGCAGCGGCCCGCCGGAGTTGCCTGGATTGATGGCTGCATCGGTCTGAATGACTCCCTCGATGGTGCGGTTTGTCATCGACTTGATCGTTCGCCCTAAGGCGCTCACCACCCCTGTCGTCAGGGTGTGGTCAAGACCGAACGGGTTGCCGATGGCCAACACCTTTTGCCCCACCCGCAGATCGCTCGACGTCCCGATGGCCAACGGCTCCAACGAACTCTCCGGCGCCCGAATCTGCAAGACCGCCAAGTCGTGATCCGGGTCAACGCCGACGACCCGAGCCTGATACTCATTGCGATCGGCTAAGGTCACCTTGATAGCGTTGGCACCATAGATGACATGAAAATTGGTGACGATATGGCCCTGTTTGTTCCAAATGAATCCCGAGCCAGACCCCTGCGGCACTTCAAAGGTATCGAGCGACCAGAAGTCCCGCTGAATCGCCGTATTTGCGATGAACACCACCGACTTTGACGCCCGTTCAAACACTGCGATGGTCGCCAATTCATCCGGGCTCAATGAAGCAGGCGCCGGCGTGACCAGACGGGGTTTACCTTCCGGCCCGTCGTAGGTAGCCCCCAGCGGTTTGCCCCACTCCGCAACACCGTCGAGCGAAGCCACCAGCAGTACTCCACCCACCGCCGCTGTACCCATTCCGATCATCAGCCCTATCATCGATTTTTGTTTCATTGTCATTCGCCTATGATCTGCAGGATCACTTCGCGACGTCGCGGCCTTGTGTCAAAATCCACGACGACGATTTGCTGCCAAGTGCCCAACAGAAGAACCCCATTGGCAAAGGGAATCGTCACCGACGGTCCCTGCAATTGTCCTCGCAAGTGACTGTGGGCATTGTCTTCTCCAGGGTTTCGACGATTATGTTGCCACGCTGGATCAGCGGGCACAATCCGTTCCCATAAGGCTTTCGTATCGGCGCGAATGCCAGGCTCATCTTCGATGATCATGACCGCAGCGGTCGTGTGTTTGATGAAGACGGTCACAATACCGGCGGACAGACCTGATGCTTCCACGGCGGACGACACTCGTTTGGTGATGTTTTCAAGGGACGTGTCACCAGCCATCTCAAGAGGGAACGGAATCGTTTTCACTCCCATGTAATGCTCCCGTTCGCAAGCTGGCGCAAATACCGCCGTTCTCCATGGGTGAGACGTCTTCCTCGGGCCTGTTCCAAAATTGCGTCAAACTTCCCCTCCGCAACCAGCTCGCGCAAGGCTGTCAGGACCTCTTCGCTGAGCAAGCCCTCGTTTTGGAGCCGATCGAGATAGGCAAAGGCCTCGGGCAGTGATTCTTGGGTCCGTCCGTAGTAGTCGCGACCCCGTTGCCGATTGCTATAGGCCTCAAGCTGCTCGCAAGCCACGAGAATTTCCGCCAATTGTTTGACCCAGGGTTTGGCACGCGACAATTTCTCGGGATAGTAGTAGTAGAGCATCACCTCCTCCATCCACGACATCCACTGAATCCCCAACCGGCGCAAGGCCGGCTTGACAACCGTCAGGCGACGACGCAGACGGCGGGCATGCCCAAGTCGGATCTCGATCTGCTCTTTGGTCCAAGCCGTCAAAGGAACGCCGGCCTTCTCCAACTCCCTTCCATAACGAGACACGAAGGCCTCCGTTTCCCGGCCGTACGGAGTGGTCGGATACTTCGCCCGCCATTCGCGAGGTCTGGTGGGAATCCCATGGGCCTTGGCCCATGACCAGATTTTGCCGAAGAGCCGTCGATCGAGTCCCGCCCGGCTAACGTCATGCAGCAAGCAGGCGATTTGATAGTGATAGAGCCGGTCTGCCGGGTGGCCCAGTCGTTCGGCCACCGCCCTACACATCATCGCGGTGCGAACCGCATGGGCTCGATCATAGCCTCGAATGACGGTGCCTGGCTTGGATGGATGGGGATACTCATAGAGGCGCATCAATTCCCTAACAAGGGGACGGGAAATGACCAGCAACGAAGACCTCCTACGAGCGGGCTGCCCGGCCTTCTTTTGCGCCACAGTGTGAACGGGTCCTCCCCCTTGGTTAAGACCGTTCGCCCATCTCTCGAAACACTATCCCGCATGTCCTGCTGACCAAAGACGGACAGGCGGCAGAATATCGTTGCCCCAAACAGGGTGTCAAGGAGAGCGCTGGGCAATTATCTCGTTCTCTCGTTCTTAGCACTCGGTCATTGCCTTTGTAGGAGACGACGTCCCCCTTGATGTCTGATCTCACAGACCTGGCCTGAACCACTACTATTGCCACCCGTAGCGGCGAAGATAGATCCCCTTCATCGCTTGAGTCAGCGCCATATACCCCAGCAGAATCATCGGGAGAAGCGCAAAGTATAACGGCGGCAATGCTTGCAGTTTGAAGTAGTCGGCCAGCGGCCCCATCGGAATAAAGATGCCGACAGCCATGATCGCTCCCGTCATCGCCAGCAATGGCATTGACGCCCGGCTTTGGATGAACGGGACCTTGGGCGTACGGATCATGTGTACGATCAACGTCTGCGTCAAGAGACCGACGAGGAACCATCCAGATTGAAACAATGTTTGCTCCTCCAGCGTATCGGCGCTGAAGACAAACCACATCATGGCATACGTAAGGATGTCAAAGAGCGAGCTGATGGGTCCAAAGAACACCATGAAGCGCCCGATGTCGGCCGGTTGCCACCGTTGAGGCGCCTTGAGCAACTCGTCATCGACATTGTCGAAGGGGATGGCAATCTGAGAGACATCGTAAAGCAAATTCTGAACAAGCAACTGCATCGGCAACATCGGAAGAAACGGCAGAAACGCCGACGCCACCAACACCGAGAAGACATTGCCGAAGTTGGAGCTGGCCGTCATCTTGATGTACTTGAGCATATTGCAAAAGGTCTTGCGACCTTCGACGATGCCTTCTTCCAGCACCATGAGGCTCTTTTCTAGCAGAATGATGTCCGCCGCCTCCTTCGCAATATCCACTGCCGTATCGACCGAGATCCCGATGTCGGCGGTCCGCAAGGCCGGAGCATCGTTGATGCCATCGCCCATAAACCCCACCACGTGGCCGTTGCCCTTGAGCAGGCGCACAATCCGCTCCTTGTGCGCTGGAGTCAGCTTGGCGAACACCGTGTGCGACTCGACGGCCTTAGCAAGCTCCTCATCGCTCATGGTCTCAATCTCGCCGCCCAACAAGATCCCCCATTGCTCCAGCCCGACTTCCCGACACATTTTGGCAGTGACCAGTTCATTGTCGCCGGTCAGCACCTTCACCGACACCCCATGTTCAGCCAAAGCCTGAAGAGCTGGCGCGGCGGACTCTTTCGGCGGATCAAGGAAGGCCACGTAGCCGATCAGAGTCAGCTCCGACTCATCGGCGACACCGTAGGTCTCTTTGCTCGGCGGAACCTCCTTGGCGGCCACAGCCACGACCCGCAAGCCTTCTTTGTTTAATTCGGCGGTGACTTCTCGCACACTGGCCAACAGATCAGTCGTCAACGGCTCAACAGCATCCCCTCGCCGCACGTACGTACAGACGTTCAGAATTTCCTCCACGGCTCCCTTGCAAATCAACTCATGGTGATCCTCGCGCTCACTGACCACCACCGACATGCGGCGGCGGGTAAAATCGAACGGAATCTCATCGACCTTGCGATAGTTTTTGGCCGGATCCAGCTTGCGACGCACCTCGGCATGCTCCAACACCGCAACATCCAGTAGGTTTTTTAAGCCGGTCTGGTAATAGCTGTTGAGGTAAGCCATATGGAGCACTTCATCCGACTCTTTTCCCCAGACATCAACGTGTCGCTCCAGAAAGATTTTGTCTTGAGTGAGCGTGCCGGTCTTGTCGGTGCAGAGCACATCCATCGCACCGAAATTCTGGATCGACTCCAACCGCTTGACGATCACCTTTTTGCGGGACAGAAACACCGCGCCCTTGGCCAACGTCGAGGTCACGATGAGCGGGAGCATTTCCGGCGTGAGTCCAACCGCGATGGACAACGCAAACAAGATGGCCTCCATCCAATCGTTCTTGGTGAAACCGTTGATGACGAGGACCAATGGTGCCATCACAAACATGAAACGGATCAAGAGCCAGCTCACCTGATTGACTCCGGCTTGAAACGAGGTCGGCACCCGATCGACGGTGGTAACACAGCTTGCAAGCGCGCCGAAGTACGTTTTGCTGCCGGTGGCAATCACGACAGCCGTAGCTGAACCGGACACGACGGTAGTCCCCATGAACAGAATATTGTCCAATTCGAGAGGACTGACCGTCTTGGCATCCCGCTGGACGGCGAACTTCTCCACTGGCATCGACTCTCCCGTCATGGCCGCCTGCGAGACAAACAGATCCTTCGCGGTGAGCACACGACAGTCGGCTGGAATCATGTCGCCGGCCGACAGTGCAATAACATCGCCAGGCACCAACAACCGGATCGGTATCTCCACGCGCCGCGCCGGCTTCACTGGCAGTTGCACGCCGTAAAACTTTTCAAAAATGGGTGCGGCATCTTCCGAGACATCACGGCGAATCACCGTCGCGGTCGTCGTCACCATGGCCTTGAGTGCATCAGCCGCCTTATTGGCCTTGGCTTCTTGCCACAACCGGAGCACGGTGGAAAGCGCCACCATCGTGCCGATGACAACGGTGGCTTCCACATCTTCGGTCAACCATGAGATGACCGCCAGCAGCGTCAGCAGCAGGTTGAAGGGATTCCGGTACGAAAGCCACAGCCGCTGCCGCCAGGACAGCGGCTTCTCGTGATCGACCTCATTGAAACCGACCCGGTCGCGAATGACCTCGGCCTGGGCCTCGGATAAACCATCTGCATGACTGTTCAGCTCAGCCAGCAGAACGTCGGGATCAGCCGTCGCCGCCTTGACAAGTGTGTGAGTCAGGCCCGGAGGCACCGCGCGCTCCCCCGTGACTTGCGTGAGCGTGTCAATCCACGTCAAGCGACGAAAGTGGCGGGCAATGCGACGAGCCCGGAGAAATGCCGCGAACAATTCTTTGAGCCAGGTCAACGTCATAGCGTGTGCTCCCCTGTCGCTCGCCCCAACCACACCTCAATCAACAACCATACTCCCCTGGCCACAACGCTCATTCCCACCGCAAGTGTTACGCCCTGGTGGGATACCAGCAGGAAACTGTCCGCCGATCACCACGACCAGCAGGCTGCATAACACCCATGCACCGGTTGAAGCGCGAAACACCTCGACCCGATTTATCCGAGAGTCTGCAGCAAACCGCAAGGCAGCCCACTAGGATTTATCCTTAGTGCGGCACCCAACAGGGCAACAACGATCATCCCTCACAACATGCTCCTTCTCCGTTTTCACAGGAGCCGTGCAGGAATCCGCTCTCTCATGAACGACCCACCATGGCGTCAGCTTACACTTTTCACCGGAGCTCCTGCACCAATCACGTCATGAGGTTTACCGACCGTCCAGTTTCATGATATAGGCCGCATAGCCGTCCTTCGCGACAAAGACACGGACCTCATCGCCAAGCTTGACTGGATCTTTTCTCGTGTGTTTGTTCGTCCAGAGACGCCGCTCTCGGCCCTTTGCGTCACGGACCACGTATTCCGGATGGGTTCCCTCGATAGCGACGATAGGCCCCTGATGCCGTCCAGCCCACCGCAACCGACTTCCATGGCTCCTATGACTCCCATCAGCATTAAAATCACCAGCTTGCAGAGCGTCCGCCTGTTCATGCTCCACCTCCATCACCTCCATGATGAATGTCACGGTTTTAACGAAACGGGAACAGATCGTCGAAGAGGACGCGCAAACCGATTTGGAACGTGTGGTTCCATGGACGGTCCTCCTCGCCGGGCGGACTTCGAAACCCGCCGTACACGACGTCCCATTGCACGTTGGGGCCCTTATACCAGCGGAAACCGGTCTGAAACGCGGGGAATTCCCCCTCAAAGTGAAACGGATCCGCGTTGAAGACTTCGCCGAGAAAACGAAACTCCCGAGAGATCGGCGTTTTCACCTCGAACCCCACGCCCCAATAGGGTTTGGTCATGTAACGACCGCTCAAGCCGGCGTGATACTGAGACTTGGTCCCTAGATTGACATAGATCGCCAACCCATTGTCGTAGGGATCGGGACTGTCTTCCGGCATGTCTAAGAACCAACTCACAGGGACCATCGCGTAACTGTTCCAAAGCTGCCGATCGCCACTGATTGGCATAAGAACTCCCACCGCGGCCGACACGGAAGGGATCGCACCGAAAGACCGGTAGAGTAGGTACTTGGGTTGCACCACAAGATCGTCGAGATGAATCCGCCGATCTTGATACGACACCCCAGTCCAGCCGGCGATGATCTCCAGACGATCGCTGACCGTGGTGCCCGTTAGCATGTGGAACCCACCCTCAGGCTTTTGCCCACGGGCGGTTCCTAGCTCAATCCATGATTCGGTCTCAAGCTGGCCCGAAAAAGTAATGCGGGCGTCATCTGTGACAAATGGCCGGACGGCCCATGCCTGTTGTCCATCGAACACAACGGCAAGAAGAACGACTGTTGGAACAAGTGAAATGGATTTCGCCCCCTCAACCTTTTTTGCGCGAGGGCAGACACGGCCGGGCATCATGACCACTCCTTTCCGCCCAGCCTTCACAGACCGGGCAGGAGCCGTCATGTCACCATGGATTCATTAGAAGAGGTGAGCAGGAAGGCAAACACCTGTGGCCGTGGAGGTGAGCAATACACCGCCTGTGCTTCTCTGATCGCGACTTCCGCTGGGATCCATGCTTTCCTCCACGGAGATTATGTGTTCGATGGACTTCTGTCACTCAAAGATCAGAGTCTCGGTGGGGTTATACAGAAGGTGGCATGACCAGTCAAGTAAACTTCCTGCACGCTCGCTCCGTATGAAATCCAGAAGTGCGCGGCAGTCCGACGCCCGCTCTTGGGGATCACTGTGTATCCGACGGAGCTATTGCTTGTTCATGCCGCTGGCCCTCTTCCAGCACAAGGTCGGCGAAACAGAATCCGTCCCGTTCGACAACTTCACCGACCGTCGCCCGTACCGGTTGAGAAAACATCGGACCATCAAGCACGCAGGTATGAAACTCACCGTTCTCGCCGCACGGATCGATGCCGGCTGGCAGGTCGTCAAGAAAGGAATGGTCAAACCACCGGCCAGCAAAGGAAGAAGGCAATCGCTTGAGATCCACACACGTCACCACCGCCTTGAGCCCAGCATCAACCATGCGACGCGCCAGCAGTGCTGTCGGCTCCTGCCACAGTGGGAAAAGCGGCGTCAGACCAGTCCCCTCGAGCTGCTTGATTCGATATGCCCGGATGTCTTCCAGCAACAGATCGCCAAAGGCAAGGTGGGTCGCACCCATCTTGATCCCCTCTTCAATCGCTTGACGCATGACCGCTTCATAGACCTCGTTGGAGCAGGGTTGAGGCAGAAGAATCGGCTGCAGGGGAAGCCCGACCGCGCGGGCCTGCGCTTGAAGAATGTCAAGCCTGGTCGCATGCGTGGAGACCCGCCCATGGAGGGTGCTGACTGTCGTCAAGAGGCCGATCACGTGGACATCTGACTCTGCCCTCAACACATGTAAGGTCCATGCACTGTCCTTACCGGAACTCCAGGAGAGGAGGATTCTGCGGGGCATCAGATCAAACGGCGAACGTGGAACTTTGGTGTTTTAGCCGCGTTAGCTCGTGGCGCGCCATCATCGACTGATCCACACGAAGAGGCGGGGGCAATCCAGGGGGCAAACGATGAACTGCGGGGTGGAGCGCATGAGCCAAAATCTCTAAACTGTCCACGAGTCGAGGACCGGGACGGCTAAAATACTGCGATCCGTCCACCACATACACACGGCCATCTCGAACAGCAGGCAGTGTCTGCCAACCAGGAACAGCCCACAAGTGAGGCAGGTCAGCCAGCGTGCGTTCGACAGAGAAGCCACAACAGGCAATCACGATCGCCTCCGGCTCCCACGTGATCACTTCATCCCAACATACGGTTCTCGACCGTTGCCCCGCTCGCCCTATCCCTTCCACACCGCCCGCCAATTGGACTAATTCTGGCCCCCAATGTCCACTGGAGAACGGCGGATCCAACCATTCGAGCAATGCGACGCGCGGTCGGTCTCGAAGTCCCGTGCTTTTGATCGCGACTGCTTCCACCCTGGCCTTCAACGCATGGACCACCTCCTCCCCCCGTTGCCGAACTCCCGTCAGCTCGGCCAGATGGCGGATGGCGTCGAAGACCTCCGCAAGCGTGTGCGGCTCCAAACTGACAACGCGAGGCGTTCCCGGCAGTGCGCAGACGGCAGAACGGACTTCATCTTCGGCCACAGCACACACGTCACACAACGCTTGAGTGACGATCAGATCAGGCCGCAGTTGCGCAAGGATCGGAAAGTCAAGCCGGTACAGAGCCTGTGTCGTCCGTAACTGTTCGCGGACCAGTCGATCGATGTCGGCGCTTGATGAATCTGTTGGAATCACGGTGTGCGTGACCTTGGGAAGGGCGTTGACAAACGGTGGAAAGTCGCACTCATGGGTGACGCCAACCAGGCACTCCTCCAATCCCAACGCACAAATCATCTCCGTTGCACTGGGAAGAAGCGAGACAATCCTCATCACCGTCTCCTCTCACACCAAACCGCGCTCCGGCTCGCACAACGTCTGATCGCTCCCGCTCGATTCCCTCGAGCAAGCTTGTCGGCCTTGCCGACACGACCATCCAGAGCTGCCGCACTATCATCGTTCACGAGGACATTGTCAAGAGCCCCCAAGCCGTCTTGGACGCCCCTGCGAACAGCCGATGGGCAACCACCGATCGCTTCTTCGCCATTTACCCCCCACTGCCCCCCCTTGACCGCCATGACCACGGGGCGTAGAGTGAACCTGTGCCGCCCGTCTCTTTTTAAAAGGTGGGGGCCATGATCCTCCGTTACGCGAAACTCGAACGGGACGGAGGTGGCAGGTGCAGTCTCCCCTCCGTCTCTTCTTTCTCTTCCATCACTCCGCGACGAGGAGTGTCCTTGACGGACGCCTCGGTTGATCTTCCGAGCAACTCGCTGCCACACGAGTGGTCATCCTGGTGGCAAGGAGGTCTCTATGTCCTACCGTTACAACACCATCGATGTCGCTGTCGGTGTTGGTCTCTGTGCAATTCTGTTCGGAGCCTTGTTGTTCTTCATCGCCGCCGGTGGCACGTATCACACAGCGTTGTCGCCATCGTCGCCCGAGCAACACAGAGGATTGCAATCGGGAATGGCTTGGCTCCAGCCGGCGATAGGGCAGGCCATCGTCGAGCAAAGCCTGTTTGAGCGACGGTCCAACCGAGCGATTGCCCTGGCCGCCGCAGAATGGAACCGGGCCACACTCGCCTACGAAGAGTTCGTGTCGAAGCCCGGCGGGCCTCTCGGCCCTGTCATGCACTATGCTGCAACCGCCCCAGCCCAGCACATGGCCCGTGTCCAGGAAGTCATGGGGCGAGCGATCGTCAATTTCACCAGCCGCGGCGTGCGGAGCGGCCTCGTGTCGGCGGACCAGCTCCATTCGGCCTTCAACAGCGAGCAGATTCGTCTCGTTGAGAGCAGGGGCCATCTCATGAACCAGCAATTTTCTTCTACATGGCAAGCAACCCTGGGACAGCGCCTCGTTGAGGCCATCCGAGCCCATCGCCAGCAGGCCGGGGCGATTCAAGAACGGCTGGGCGCGGCACTGGTGCAGTTGGCGCTGGTTCAACTGGAAGCCGATCAGGTTCGAGCCATGCAGCAAGAACAGATGGGGAGCCTCATCTTCGCAGCCTCATTCGGCCAAGCCTCGACCGATCGAGCCATCCAAGCCACAGCCGTTGCAGGGATGCCGGTTGCAGATATCGTTACTGCCGAGCGATCGGCCACCTGGCCCGATGTCCCGTTTGCGTATCTCGCTGCCGCCGTTTGCCTGCTGGCAACGATTTTTATCATCGGCTTGTCGTGGGCTGCGCGCATCAGAGAAGAAAAAGAACTCGCTAAGGCGCAACACGATGCCTCTCGATGGATGTATCGCCTCGCATCCTAGGAAAGGACCCGCGTCATGGCGATGCGGGCAGGTGCTGTATGTCGTGGGGATATTGGGGAATTGTCGGAACCCTCATCATCCTGGTGAGTTTGACTCTCGTATGTGTGATGTTCCTGACGCCCCGCGAGACTCGGTCTCTTCCTCCCAAGGAAAAAATGGCCAGTGAAGCGGGAACGGCTGTGGGACATGCCAGCGGCGGGCATCGCCAAGCCGCGTGAGCCTGTGATGAGTGGTTGATGATTCGTGCGTCCTCCCCAAAAGATCGGGCGGTGTCGATCCGGATACTGCTGGCCGAACGATATCGCCTGATCAGGCGAAGTCTGCGCGCGCTCCTGGAGCAGGAACGAGATCTCCGTGTCGTCGCGGAAGCCGCCGACGGACGTGAGGCACTGAATCTGGCCTTAGCGCACAAGCCTGACCTCGCGCTGATCGACGTGGACACGCCAAGCCGCGACGGTGTCACCGCCACCAAATTGATTCACGGGTGCGTGCCTGACACGAAGGTGTTGGTGTTGTCAGCCAATGACGACGACGCGCGCATCGTCGAAGCGGTCCAAGCCGGCGCGTTCGGCTATATCCTCAAGGATGCGGACACGGACGACCTCTTGCGCTGTATCCGCGCCGCCCATCGGGGAGAACATCTGCTCTCGCCGTATACACCTGATCACTTTGCGAGGCAGGCGCTGGAATCAGTCGGGCAACGATCTCCCACCGAAAGCGTCCCCCTGTCGAGCCTGACCGACCGCGAACGTGAAATTTTAGCCTGCGCGGCCATGGGTCGCACGAACAAGGAAATTGCTGACCAATTGTGTGTGTCTCTCGATACAGTGAAAACTCACTTGCACCACATCTACCGCAAACTCGGCGTTGACGGACGGGTTGAAGCTGTATTGGCTTTTCTAAATGCGAAGTAATTCCTCCTGGTTTTTGCCTCGCCCAAACGAGCGATACGAATTCAATCGATGGGGTGATAGCAAGAAAGGATGCAAGGCGATAAATTGTTACTTGTTCATCCCGAGCCCTCCAATGGGGGTAGTCATTGTCGGTTTCATCAGATGATCAGCCAAGGAGGTGAGGAAGATGCGCGACGTGCATATCTTGGACGAGCTGAAGGAGAATAAAGGATGGATCTTCCTCGCAGCGGCGTTTGTGGTGGGGATTTTGTCCTTCGCCCTGATGACGGCCGGCTTTATGAAATGAGGAAGACGGAGCGTTCACTCCGGTTTCCATCGCCTCCTCTCGTTCGGAAGAGCAGCCGGGATGCTATTCTTCCTGGAGTCGTCACCTGACGACTCCAGGAAGACTTTTCTCTTCCAGGAAAAGGGGTGCCGTTGCTCATGAAGCAGGGGCGTCAGAAGTGACGGTCAATCCCTTCCCAGTGGGAGAATGCACAAGAGCGGAAGGCAACGCTTCACGAGTGTTGCAAGCTCAATGAGCCTGCATGACAGTATCGTCACGATGACCGCAAGCCACACAGCACCAGGATAAGTCCCATCTCTCCACACAGCCTCTCAGATCAAAGAGATACTCGTCCAACCGCAAGCCTTCACATCGAGAGCAAATCATGGTCCATCTTCTTTCAGAAATGCGTCATCCTGGTTTAAAGCTTACCTGCCATGCCGATCGACACCAGCCTGAAAAGAAGTCCTTCAAAAGGAGGGTACTCGGAGCGTCAGCGAGATATCCCCTGTCATTTGAAGTCAGTCTCTCCCGATCAGCCCTCGCGCACAAGAGAGGTGCACAACGTACCACAGCTCACAGAGCGTCATAGCAATCAAACGTAAGATTATCGATGAATGGCTCTCTTGTAGAGCGGTAGGAGCACCTACGAGTATCGGGAGACAGCCACTCCGCTAGAACATGGAGCCGGCGACCCGGATTGAACGGGCGACCTGCGGTTTACGAAACCGCTGCTCTACCGACTGAGCTACGCCGGCACCTGGGAAAGACCGAACGAAGGCCATCATACTGGTGAGACATCTGAGTGTCAATCAAGAGGCCAGTGGGAGAATCCTCTTACAATCCCGGCCCCACTTTGAGTGGCTGGTCGGTAGAACGAGGCACTTCCTCCGAGGGAGCCGTCTGCTTGACAGAAGCAGCAGATTTTGGATTGTTACCTCGTGCCATGGGATGAATTCTGACCACCGCCCCCTGTCCTGGTGGAGGGGAACAGAGAGGATATTGGGAGCTTCCAAACTGTTCCCTCGCGGTATGGATGACTTCCTTGCGAGCATAGAGGCAAAGTTCTCCCGCGACCACAGTGCCATCTCGATCGATATCTGCCAGACCTTGCATCCCCTTGAGCAGATAATACGTAAACAACCCGTGCTTGCCCGGATCATAGACATGCGCTTCCTGCAGGCTCCTATTGCCCACCATCCACATCACGTGATCTTTTTCTTCATCAGCTCCTTCCCACCAATCAGGATGGGGAGTTGTGGCAGGATTGGCTCCCGGCCAAGGATCTAACGACACGTCAAACATCATGATTACTCGTTGGATCGGCAAGCGGGCTAAAG
Organism: Nitrospira sp.; assembly: GCA_024330925.1. Lineage (GTDB taxonomy): Bacteria > Nitrospirota > Nitrospiria > Nitrospirales > Nitrospiraceae > Nitrospira_D. Next base: position 17,099 of record JANDJK010000018.1, on the reverse strand, counting down.
TCTGCTGTAACCGTCGAATCGGATATAATCGTTTTGTCGATTTGGTGCTCCCATCGAAGGGCACGAGTGAGACTGCTCCTGTTTTCCCATCAACCAACGCCCGCCCTGCATAGAAAATGTACACCACCGTTTCAGCATCGACGTGTTTGGGCAGCCAGTCGTCAAAAACGTCTTCGAGGTCCTCCTTCAATGCAAAGTGATCTACCAATAGACGCGCTCGCCGATCGGGAACACTGGCAATGGTCTTGAGATACGCTGCCATGACCGTTGCATCGCGCTCCGCATACTTGAGAGGAGGTACATGCTCGTCCCGAAAAGTCCCGATGCCAATCGCAATAACAACCGCTTTCGCCTGCTTAGATAAGCTCAACGGTACTGGTGGTTGGTCAATCTTGAACACCTCCGCATCAGCCGCATCAGCAGAACTTTTGTCAGTCTTCACCGGAAGCACAAACTGTTTCGGAGTCGGTGGTGGTTCAAGGGGGGTCAGGCTGCGAATGCTTAACACTAGTTCCCCGTCCTGTTCCTCCCTGAGCGGTGGCACCGGTTTGGTCACAGACACCGCTTTCACTTCTCCTGGCCGCACGGTGCCAATGAGAAGCACCGGAGGAAATTGCTTGGTTAACAGACCGGTGCCACCGATCACAACTTCTACATTCTTGGCCTCCACCGGCCCCTCGTTTTTAACCTCGACCTCGATGGTGAGCGCTTCACCAGGATCTAGCAGATGATCCTGACTTTCATCCCGCACAATGGCAAGAAACGCCAGCGTAGTCTCCTGAAGCACAGAAGCCGGCGGAGTCACCGGACGGAACAGGGCTCCCTCAGCAACTTCCCCGTTCGGCAACATGGGAAGCCCAGGAGCCAATGGCACGGAGGCCACCCGTGGAGTAGATCCCTTCTGTTTGGCGTACTCACGAATACGAGTCGTGTCACGTAATTGTTTCAACAGCCGCTCCCCCACCGCTTCACTTGTTTGTCTGACAAGTGCCTCCACCCCGCTAACCTCACAGGACTGGTCGGCCACTTGCACCTCGCCATGCCCAGTCTCCTGAAACTTGGTATGAAACAGCGCCGTCCCATCCTCGGCCAGAAAAGCAGCTTCAAGTTCCAAGGTAATTCGTGCCGCATAGGTGCCGGCGGTTCGGGGAGGCAGAAACAGTTCTGCTCGTTTGGTCCCTACCCCAATTTCGATCACACCATCCGTTCCCGCAGTTCCCGCCACATGCCCCAACTCCTCATTCAGCACCAGCCCAGAAAACGCCCGACCAAGTTTCTCGGTAATGATGTCGGTGAGCGGACCTCCAACTGAAACCACCTGTGACTCGCCGCAGGCATTGGCATAGGAGAGTGTTGCCCCCGTCAGGCTGGGAGCAATCCACAGCGATGGCCGAAGATTGATCGGTTCACTGGACGCCCCAACGTCCCCGTTGCCAACGGCCTGTTTCGTTCGTCCCGTTGACCACCAGCAACCGCTGCTCAACAGGATGATCGTGGTAAGAATGACAACGACTGCACCGCTAGAACGCCTTTGGTTCACAGATGGTGATCCTCCCTTTTGGTCGTTATACCCAATTTATGACCTCACGCACAATCACGCAGCGATTGACCGAAATTGACAACGTTGCCCCCCTGCGCTACCTTTCAACCATGCCAGCGATGCCTACTGCCTCACCGACAGTTGGTATTCCATGGTCAGCTTTGATCCGCCTGATCCGGTTGCCAAACCAGACCGGAACTTTACTCTTGCTGTTGCCAACACTCTGGGCACTGGTCCTCGCTGCTCGAGGCATTCCCCCTCTGTCACTGGTGGCAATCTTCATCGCGGGGTCGTTTCTGATGCGCAGTGCGGGAGTGATCCTGAATGATCTGGCTGATCGGTCATTCGACCGGCAAGTCAGCAGAACAAAAAGCCGCCCTTTGGCTTCAGGAGAATTATCCAAACGCCATGCGCTGACGTTACTTGGCACACTGCTCCTCATGGCGGCAAGCCTTCTTCTCTGGCTTGATCCTCTAGTCCTGTGGCTGGCGCCAGGTGCCGTAGCACTTGCCGCTCTCTATCCTTTTGCGAAACGGTGGATCGAGATTCCACAGGTCGTCTTGGGCCTCGCCTTTGGATGGGGAACCATCATGGCATGGGCAGCAGCCCGAGGACAGATCGAGGCTCCTGTCTGGTATTTGTTTGGAGCGACGGCTGCGTGGGCCGTCGCCTACGATACTATTTATGCCATCCAGGACCGAGATGACGATCGACGGATTGGAGTCAAATCATCAGCGCTCTTATTTGGGCGCCGGCTTCATATCGGAGTGGGAGTAGCCTACTGCCTCATGCTGCTACTGTTGAGTATCACAGGTTGGCTAGTCAATATCCGCTGGCCTTATTACATAACCTTACTGATCGTGGCGGGCTTTTTCCTTTTCCAGACCATGCAATTACGCACACCGATCGCCCCTCCATCCGCATTCGCCATGTTCCGAGCCCACACCTGGGTGGGCATGGCGATCCTCGCTGGTCTATTAGCAGGATTTATTGCTTAGCCCCCTTGGCCCTACTGACCAACCTCAATGCACCGATTCGCGTCGTTCTTGTGCCTGAACACACCGCCTCTCGTAATGGCTTCGTCCTTTGCTTGTCCTGTGTAGGGCCCCACACCCCTCGCGGCGCCTTTGGTAACCCAAGCCTGGTTGTGCTCGCAAAGACACTGCTCTAGGGAGTTTCAACAGGTCGATCAGCTACCGCCTCCGCCTTCGGCGCACGCAAAGTCCCCAAGTAGAATGTGACGGCCTTGGCGTCTGCATCGTTTAGTCCCAACGCTGGCATTCGCGTCGTCACATCCATAGCCTGCGGATTTTTGAGCCAACGATAGATCCATGTAGGATTCAATCGAAATCCTGCTCGATCCAACGGCGGGCCAATTTTCCCCCCCTCACCACCAATACTATGACAGCCATTGCATCCATACTTATTTTCGTACAGCCTCTTGCCTCTCTCCACCAGTTGTTCCACTTCTTGAGGCGGTGTCGTCAGGTCAGGACGAGGTATCGTTACGCCTTTGCCCGGTCTCGTCGTGAAGTTATCCAATGCCACCTTCGCCGCTTCCAGTTCCTTCTTAGCTTGAGTCATCGCTGCCAATTCGTCGGCATAAGAGGATTCGTCAACCTCAACGTCTTGATTGAGTGCTTGACTTTTCCGCTCCGCCTCTTCGTTGGCTTTTCGTTCTGCTTCCTCGTAGGCAAGTTTCGCTTGCTCGAATTTCGCCTGCGCGGCCTTTAACCCTTCTTCAAGAGATCGCTTGCGTGCTGCCACATCAAACTGCAGCTTCATCCCATGCAAGGTGCGCACATGGCCAACGATCGCCCATATTTCCTCTTCGGACAGAGTGTATTTGAAGGTCGGCATGGTCGGAACGGCAAAATCATCGTCCCCAATCTCATCGCCTCCCTCTTCACTCGTATCCAACATATCACGCGAGATCGTGGCGAAGATTTCTTCATCCTTGAACGTACTCATCTCGCTTTGGTTAGAAAGATCCTTGGGCTTGGGGTCAGGCATAGCCGACCAGTTGAAGCCTTCGTTTTGCCTGCCGCTTTCGCCGTGGCAATCGCTGCAGTAATGGTTATAGAGCTCTCGCCCCTTTCTTTCCTGTTCGCTTGCGCATCCACCGGCAAGCAATACGATCAGTCCACACACCCCGGCTACTGTTGTCATAGCCTGCAGCCTGATTCCCCTCATGCTGACTGCCCTTCCTTGAGTTTTCGAATCAGAACGAACTGAAACCCTAGTGCCAACACGGCTGCTACCCCCGCATATACATAGCCCGAATAGTCGGGCGGCGGCTCAGCCCGAAAGTACCACCAGGATGACACCGCTTTTTGCGAACCTTTTTCGATCACCTGGCCCGCATCATCTTTCCGCCCATCCCAGACTGCAAAGGCAATATTGATGAATTGCCCCGGCATAATCTGCGCATCCTCGTCCGGATGATCAGTTACTAATGACCGGGAGAACACGACCTTCCATTTTCCGTTCGCATACTCCCCCTTTGCCTTGACATCCTGATGTTCATGGGGCCGGAGCGTTCCAAAACCTTTGGCCCACAGATCAACACCCTTGTTGTCTCGGGACTTCCAATACCAAATATTGACCGGCCCCCCTTCGACCAACAACATTGGCTGGCCGTGGGCGAAGTGGGCTTTCTTATCTCCTACCATAAACTCGATCGCTGCCGCGTCATCGGGATCTTCTGTGGGATCCTCATATTCCAGCAGGACCGCGAGCTGGGTTCCATCATGAAGAGCACGAACTGTCAGATCCTGCACAGTCACTTGCTGAATTCGCTCAGGCCAATGGACTTGTGGCGACATTGGGAAGACAGTGGGCGCAGCATTGTTCCACATCGTTGCGTTCGGATCATCAACGGGCAGAGCCCCCGTCACCAGAGCTGCTCGAACTACCCCGCTTTCTTGTGCAACACCGTCTACCGCTCCTCCTGTCAGAACAGCTAGCAGGGCCACTGTACTACCCAACCGAATCAACCACTTTGTCACTGTTTCGGGCTTCATGCCGACCTCATTCTCCCTTCACTCTGACTCACTGCCCCCATCAACCACCTGACACCGACACCCCCAGCTCACCACCATTTCGTCGCATGTCGTAGGGCATTACTCCCATGTTCGAGGTGCCTGATGGGCACCATCGTACTCGCCCATGATAATTTTCCAAATCCATTCATCGGGCAATTCAAGTTCCCACCTCGGCATCGCCGACTTCCATGGCATTCCCTCGATCGGCAGCCCAACCCCACCCTTTTTGATACGCCAGAAGAGATAGCTTTCCTGCAACATTGCAATCGTAGTGGGATCGGCAAAATTGGCTGGCGGCGGATTGTATCCACGGGCAGCCGGGCCCTTTCCATCGAAATTGGCGCCATGGCAGGGCGAGCAAAACGCTGCATAGAATCCCTTGCCTTGCATGATATTCTCAGGAGTCTTGGGTACCGGATTCGCAAGTCCGGTATACTCTCCAGGCGGTGCCGGATGAATAACACGATTTTCCGCAGGAGGACGATCGCTCGGTACCGTCGCATGATAGGTTTGCCATCCAACCAGGACTGGAAAAAGCACCAGAATTCCATAACGCAACGGTTGAAGTCTGCCGATGTTATCTCCGGTAAGAAATCGTTGCAGCGGCCCCCAAAAAGCCTCTTTGGATTCGGCACTCAGAGTCTCAAAAATGATGATGCCGGACAACGTCAGCAACAAATACAGGATGATGAGACTGGCTGGAATCTCCGCCGAACCAGGGATATTCGGCAGGACAAATTTCAGGAACGCATACATTGCGCCCATGATGACAATCGGTCTGATTAACGCACGTTCCATAGATTCCCCCTTTTCTCTTGCCCCTGTACGCGAGCCACGGAGACCGCTTGCGCCGCTTTGACCGGATCGGACGGCCCCTGCTCCGGCATCTCTAACTCGGACACACTCACCGAAATTGGCTCTCCGCTCATCTGCTGGAGAAACGCAATGACCGCTAAGATTTCGTTCTTTGACAAGCCGATGGGATCCTTATCAATCCGGGGCATCGTCGCCGGATACTCCTTGGGAACCCCGCCATGTCGGTAATCTTGATAGATAAAAGCCTGAGGATCGGTCAGGCTTTCATAGAGGAACTCTTTGGTCAACTTGGCGCCAATCCCTTTGAGATCAGGGCACCGTGCCGATTCGCTAGGCCCAATGGAATGGCACAGCGCACATTGGCCTTTGCTGAAAAAAATCGTTTGCCCCAACGCCGCAATGTCCGCTGGCGTCTTGATACTAGCGATATCGATGGTTTCGTCCGCTGGAGGAAGAGAGGCCATCTGGGGCACCGCAAGAGACATCAGTGAAAACAATCCCAACACGATCGAAACAAACCCGGTGACCCGAAAAAAGTTCGAACGAATGAACAGGAGAATCAGGATCCCAAAGATGACGATTCCCAGCGCAACCAATTGAAGCTGTGCAAGTTCACTCATAACAACCTTTCTCTCTCGATCGGCGCAAACAAGCCGCGTTCATCAGAACCATCCTTTTCCCCGATCTTTATCACCCTGGCGGACCGGCCTTTCCTCATCCCTCTCCACGCTCCGGCCCACCGCCGGCCATCGCTGGAATGCCATGGGGCAAATCTTGCTTGACAGTCCCCTGAACACCTTTGGCCTTGTCCCCCATGGTAGCCACCCAGAAAATAAACGCTACCAGCAGACAGAAGAAAAAGGTGCAGAACACCATGATCAGCGAGGCGCTGCCAAGAGCAGGAGAATACGCATAGGGGGAAGTATCACGCATCACCCCGTAGATGTGCCAGTGAACACGAGACGACGACCGGGCATACCCCATCAACGCCATCAACAAAATTACCATGACAGCATTGAGGACCAACGCATAGCCTGCTCGGGGTGGCATCCGACCCCACACCATGTCTGTCGTGGTCTTGGCACTCTTGAGCAGCAATGCTGTGAGGGGGGTGATGGTCAAAATCACAAAGATGACAATCGCCACTTGGGATGTCGAAAAGTAATTGATGCGGACGATCGCCGGCACAAAATAGCCCCATACCCCCAAAATGATCACAGCAATGCTGGCCAAAGCCAAAATCGCTCCCATAACCGCCTTCGCCAATCGAGCCCACGGGGCTGTATCCTGCTTACCCGCTCGCCAGTACATAACAAAACTCATAAATGTGATGAGAATCATGAGGTTAGAGACCGTCATTTTGGCAGACATCACACCTAGGACCCCGAGGAGAGGGTGATGGGCACCACCCATCTTTTGCGCCTCTTCAATGCTGGCAACCAGCGAATGGGGCGTCATCCAGACAGCCAGGCACAACAAGAGACTGATCAACATCCAGAGGATCGGCTTGCGATATTGATTCTCGGAGCCAGGAATTCGATAGGTAATGCCCAGCCAAAAATAGTAATTCGAGCCGAGAAAGAGGACCCCAATCAGCATCGCTTGGATGATGAACAGCCAGGAGAGGAAGCCACCCATCAGGGTGATACCCATCTGTTGGTTATACTGGTAAATCTCTCGCATCAGCCAATAGCCGGCAAATGGGAGAGCCAGGAGACCAAATACCCCGATAAAATTGCCCACATATCCCATCCAATCGTAGTGCTCGCGATCGGCTGCCGTCTTAGCCGCCAAGTACCGGACCCCAGCATAGGCACCGCAGATATAACCACCGAGCACGACATTGGCGATGAGCCGATGAATATTGATCGGCCACCACGTCGGATTCCATGTCGCTGCCCATGCCCGTTCAATAGCCGTTCCTTCGGAGATCACAACTGGGCTGGATTGGAACGTCGCCCAGGCATTTGGCACGATCATGATGAAGATGGCAAAAAAGTTAAGAAGGAACCCGAGAAAGATATGGAGAGTCTTTTTGCCACCTTCCTGCATCGCATCCCATCCGTACCAATAGAGATAGAGCGTCGCCGTTTCAAACAAAAATAGGAGGCAATACAAAAGGAAGGACGGGAAGAAGATATCGGTTAAATAGTTCATCAACTTTGGATAAAAGACGATCAAGAGGAACAACAAAATGCCGCCAAACAGAGCGGTCGTGGCATAGGCAGAGGTAAGCAGCTTAGTAAATTCCTTCGCTAACTTGTCGTAACGTTGTTCTCCTCCCTTCCACGCAATAATCTCACAGAGCCACGCGAAGATTGGCACTCCTAACACAAAACCCGCAAGAAGCAGGTGTAGTTGCGCAACAATCCAGATGAGGTTTCTACTGCCAATGTAGGGAATATCCCGGTACTCGGTTGGACCAGCTGCCGTACTGTCCGCCGCAAAGCCGATTGCCGGTAGGATCATACATCCGACAACCATCAACAGGCTCACCAGCCATGCTCCATGACGATCCACGACATGGGACATTCGCTTCCTCAGACCATCCTCACCATGCATGGTACTCACCACTTTTCACCCTCCAGGTTCCAGTTGCATACAGGTGGATCACGGCACGGCGTTCTCGCTTGTCTTTTGTGTTTCGGCCTTTGTTCCGCCTGTCGGTTGTGTCATTGACGCCGTCTTTTGCGCTTCTAATGCCTCCACTTGAGCAAGAAGCTGATTAATCTGTTGTTCACTGCGTGCCAACGTTTCCATTGGCTTAAACGGCGCAGGCGCTTTGACCTCTGGCTTAAGACAACACTCATGCGGATGCGGTGTCGTGACAGGCATAAACACCCAAAACAGAACACAGAGCACCACTCCTGTTCCCACGACGGTCGTCACGAAGAGCGCTTGATCTCGGGGGACACGCATGAGATCCCACCGAGTAATGAGCGCTTGATAGGTACCCGATGCCGGTGTTGCCAGAGCCGCAACATCACGAATGATGCGCCCAATAGTAGACACCCCAATAGTCAGTAGAATCAGCAGTAACCCAAGAGACACCGTTCCCCAGATGGTGACCTCGAGCCCAATCCGTTCGGCCACAGGAAGACCGGTATCAAACAAATGTCGTAATGCCTCCATTTGGGCTAGTGAATGGGACGTAGACATGACTGTCTCCGTGACCGTCCCGACCACCACCCAGAGAATAGGCAGAAAAAATGCTCCCACCACCGCAGATTTCCACCACAGTGTCAGCCCCAAACGAGGCAGCGGTTCTTTGCGTAGGTGTTCCAGAAAAAACGTCGAGCCTACGACGCCAAATGCCCAAATATCAATCGGGATAGAGAGAACCAGTAAGAGCAACAGCCCGATCCCCTCTCCAAAGTTTCCATCCAACGCCAGCATCACGATTGGCACACCAAAGACCGTGATGGGGCTGGCAAACAACATCAAGAACGCCAGGCCAAGCCGAGCTTCCAACTGCATCAGATCCATGGCCAGAATAAGAACGGCTAAGGGCAGCTTAATAGGGAGTCCAGTCCAACAGGTTGACCATAGGACACTAATCCCGATCTGCGTCGGGGACAAGGTATCTCGCTCACTGGCCATGGGCATGATGTCGACGCCGGCGCGCCGTCCCCTTCTCCTAAAATCTTATTCCAGAAATTCTCGATTGATGACGGCGGAAACCGTGAAGATCACGATGATCGCCATTATAAAAATCCAACTGATAAGCGCTACGGGACGCTTAAAGATGTTGCGTTCTGGGTCTCGATCGAAAAAAGGCAGGGCGAGCAACAATCCCATGAACAGAACCGGCAATGCTACTGCCCCCATAAATTGCCCTACTTCTCCAGAGAACATCTTGAGTCGGAGCATCTGGAAATAGAACAGAAAATACCACTCTGGTTCCGGATGGTATTCACCCGGGTCCGGTGTCGCCTCTTCCAATAAAACGACCGGTTCCCAAAAGGCTAATCCGCAAATCGTGACGAACACGACAGCCATCCCCACAATGTCTTTCCACACCTGACGGGGGAAAAAATAATCAGTTTTGGCTTTGATCTCTTCAGGAGTGCCCCTAAACGGGCCGGCCGGAGCGGCGACTCGGAACAAGTACAGGTGCAACCCTGCCAAGGCCATGAGCGCGGCCGGCAAAATCATTACATGGATGACAAAAAACCGGCTCAATGTTAATTGGCCTGGAGTCGGCCCCCCCTTCAGGAACCGAGCAAGAAAGTCTCCCAGAATGGGCGTCTTGTCCAGAATCTCAACTCCCACCGTCGTAGCCCAATAGGCTCGTTGATCCCATGGGAGCAAGTAACCAGTAAAACCAAATCCTATGACAATGCCAAACAAGGCCAATCCCACGATCCACAACAACTCGCGCGGTGGCTTATAGGCGCCCCAGAGAAACACTTGGGACATGTGCGCAACGACACAGACAGCCATCGCACTAGATCCCCAAAAGTGATAGCTCAGCAGAAACCACCCGTAATCTACCTCGTGAATAATGTACTGGGTGCTGGCGTAGGCATGGTCCGCCGTCGGGACATAGTAAAACATGAGCAAGACGCCCGTGACTGCCTGCATAGCGAACAGAAACAGCAAAATAGAGCCGAACACATAGGCCCATCGAGAGCCGCCAGGGATCGGCTCATTGAGCATCTTCGCTTGAATCTCTTTCAAACCAACGCGTTGATCGAGAAACGCGACGAGCTTTTCAACTGTGGTCGAAGGAACGTTGGAAACGGACGGCTGTCGCATTTACATAATCCGAACTTGAGATTTGATTCCAGCCTTGAACTCCATATCAATGATTTCCACATCGCCATTGGCCGCCACTCGAATCGGCAAGACATCAAGTCGTCTGGGAGCGGGGCCGTCGAGTACTTTGCCGGCCGCATCGTAAATGCTCAGATGGCACGGACACAGAAAAACCTGCCCTAGGGTTTTGTGTTGTCGCCACTTATATGCACACCCCAAATGAGGGCATTTTCCAGAGAACGCGACATAAGGGACCTCCTTCTTGTTCGTCCAGATCAGTCGCCCCGATGGATCCCGGAATTCCTGGTCCTTGCCTTGATAGACCTGCTCGAGCACCGAGGGAGTCGCCTTTAAAATCCATACCGTTTTCTCAATCTCGGACTCCGGCATATAGGCTTCCTTGACTTTCTTCTTGTACTGGAACTGAACACCGACGTCCTCTTCCTTGATCTTGCTAACGTTTCCAACTTTCAGCCACTCATTATCAAACGGCGCGTACATCGGTTTCATGAGGTACCGCAGCACCGGATACACCATCGGTAAACCAATCAGGATGCCGATGGCATGCGTGAAGTTCATGAAGAAGGTCCTGCGCTTGATATCCTTCTCGAGTGCGGGTAGAGGAACAAGAACCTCGCCGGGAATGACATCAAGATGGTCTTCGAGATGGGAGATCTCAACCTCTCGCGTCGTGACGTAGTCAGCACGGACGAAGGGAGGAAGCGCCGCGATGTCGGAAGAAACAGCATCCAGCCCCACAACATCGTCCAGGACGGTCTGCACCCGCTCCATTCCAATTTGCCGCTCAGTTCCGTCATCGAGCTTCACCACGATGTGGCTCACATCATGAGACAGTGGATCCACGATGACGTTTGTCACCTCTCCAATCTCTCGATCCTTACAGCGAACTAGAGATTTTAACTTTGGTTGCCCCATCACTTTTTCTTGATCGGCTTCGGCGTTGCAACGGCCGTATTCTGGAATGTATGGAGCCATGTTGCCAGGGCGGTAATTTCCGCATCACTCATGACATCCTTGAACTTGTCCGGCATTCGCCCCTTCTCCCATTCTTTTTCAAACCCCTCCGCCATAAAACTCTTGGGGTCTATGATCTTCTGCTTAATCTCTTCCACCGTCAGATACGAGCCAATGTTGTCCAGCTCTGGTCCTCGCTTTTTACCACCTTCTCCTCTTAATTTATGGCAGTTGTAACACTCCTGAAGCTGCCACTGCTCTTCACCTAATTTCATTAGGTCCCCTGAATCCGCACTCACTGTAGAGGTAGCTGGCGGTTGAACGGCAACTTTGGGAACCGCAACTGCAACTTGCTCTCCACCAAGAGACTGGAGCCGCTCGGCCAACATCTTGGCCTTTTCGTCCAGTTCCTGAATACGTTTGGTAATTTCCTCCGCACGCCAGGGATCGAGCGGATTTTCCTTTCCCTCCAAAATCTTGGCAATTTTCTCCCGTTCTTCCTCCGGATCAAATTGTGGCCATAGCGATGCCGTTGCGCCATAGCCCAGGCCAAGTACCAGATAAAACGCGATGATCGAAACGGTCGCCGACCAACCAGTGGGACCATTGGTATGCGGAACATCCAACAGGAGAAACATGGCCACGCCCACAAGAGCAAACCCAACAAACAACCCTTGAAACACCGGCGGAAAGTCCAGTGCCATTGCTCCAAACCAGAGCCCAGCGGTCACCGCCAAGCCGATCACAATTTTACCCGCCGCTTTTCTCATACTTGCGCTCCTCTCACTGCGCACTCCATTTCATCGGTCTCCCGGCTTCATTGCCCATCCACTGGAACCATGTGACGGATCGATAATTACTTACTGCCGGCAGGAACAGGGATCCCTTCCAGCTCGCGCTCCTTCACATCAACGGACCGAAGGGCAAGAAAAACCGCAACACTCACCACCAAGAAAAAGAACACCGTAATACCCGTGATGAGCCACGCTGAATAAGACAACGTCGGAGTGAAGGATTCCACCGTAAAATCCGGCACCAAATTGTAGGCATGGAAGAATTTGCGCAGCAGCGACCGAACTGCCCCCATCAATCCCATCGCCCAGATCGAGGTAAACGCAAGAAACACCAAGACGAATTGAGAGACGCCATCGATCTTTCCCCACGCAATTGTTCCCTGTCGAATCGCCCGCCCATAGACAACATAATTCATCACCGTGACAAACACCAATGAGAAAATGGCACCGAGCTTGGTCGGCATCTTACCGAGCACCTCCCACGCTTCCGGAAGCTGAACATCTTCGGCCATTTTAGCTCCCGTCGCGGCAAAACCGTTTGGGATCACCCAGAGCGCATCACTCACCACAATCATTAAAAACCCGATTTTCATCACAGTTTGAATCGAGACCGTCACCGGAATCAATCGACCCAGCAGGAACGGACTCAACACAAACGGGACCAGAAAAGCGAGCGACAGCGGGTCGGGAATCCAATATTCAGTAAAGACAACCACCATCACTAGAGGAGAGAGAACCATCATGATCGGAGCCAACACTGTCATTCTTACTTGCTCTAAACCTTCAATGCGCCTGAGACTGAGCCATGCATAATAGTTACATCCCAAAAACATCACACCGACGATGGCTCCTTGCATTTCAAAAAACATCGAGAGTTGATCCGCCATCATGTAGGGGCAAAACGAAAAATCGTAATCGCACATCTCATAGGCGAGCAAGAGACCAGTAAAGGGCTGCAGCAGCATAGCGCCGACGGCAATCAAGTTCCCTAAGAACCCCATCCAATCATAATAGGCTCGCTCTTCTCGGCTCTGAGCCCCCATGTACATGTAAGCTGCAATCAAGCCCGCCACAAATCCGCCAAACGCCACGTTTCCATCGATCCGATGGAGATTGAGCGGCATCCAGCTCGTGTTTGCAATTTTGTCCCACAAAGTCGCCGTAGCCAACGCCTCCAGCGGAGAGACTCCTTCACCTTTTACAGGAGTATTCATAAACGACGTGGGGCCATTGATCACAAACATGGTGACCAAGCAAAGCAGGTTGAGAAGCACTCCCAAAGCGATATGGCGCCCCTTCTTCTCTCCCTTCCAGGCATCCCAGGTATAAAAATAAGCGTAGAGTACAACAGTTCCCACGATGAACAGCGACGGATAGATCACCGCAAACACGAGGTAAAACTGGTTAATAAACCACGTCGTAAACTGAGGGTATGTAGCTAAAAGCACAAAAATGAATAGACCGCCCGTTAATGCCGTCATACTGAAGAGAACAACGGAGATCTTTGTTAACTCGCGGGCCATCCGATCATAGCGAGGATCTTGCTTGCGGTAACCAAGCCACTCCGCCATCACAATGAACAGGGGAGCGCCAAGAATGAACGCCCCAAGCAACGTGTGCAATTGCGCCACAATCCAAACCGCTGTCCGATTCCCTGTGTACGGAAATTCGACCGCCGCCGTCCCCGGCATTTGCGCATAGGCGTCAGAGATACCTGGCACAGCCAACCCCAAGAAGACGACCAACACGGCAACGTGACGAAGTACAATATCCATAGTGTGACGCCCCATCGCGCAAAATGATCTTTTGCCCATCGCAGCACTCACGATTCACCGCTCCGAGCAGGCACAACACTCCCACTTTCAACCCACTGCTTCTTTTCCTCACTCCATACCTTACCCGGCAAGGCAAAACTCCGCTCATACAACACGAGTTTCCAGATGTCCTCCTCCGAAAGCTTGCTCTTCCAGCCCTTCATCTTTGTGTTGGGCACTCCTTCAGCGATACGCCAAAACCATACCGAATCGGAGGCAAGCTTCATCCGTTCGACATTGCGAAAATCACGAGCCCCAGCTTTAACTGGCCTGCCATCTTTGCCATGACAGCTCGCGCAATTGACATCGGGGTTCACTTCCCCCATGTACAGCTTTCGTCCCTCTTCCAGCTTGGCTTGATCATTCCACCATTCAACAGGCATATGTTTATCAGCATATTCAGCAGGAGGGGGAGGGGGAGGCACGAGCAGCCCTTCTCCTTCCTCTCCACCACTACAGGCCACCAGCAATGTACAACCACTCATCAATAGGATCCAGGCCCGCTCACGCATGACACCCACTGCGATCTTCATTACTGCCCCCAGGAACAACAAGCCCTGGAACAACAAGCCGAGGGGGAGCAACAACAAAAAAACGCTTCTACTTGGATGCGAACATCCCGTAAAAGCGTTCGCCATTTTGTAACCGCGCCCCGTATTCCGCGCACGAAACCTCGAACTCACACTGACCGACACGTGAGATCGGGATACCCCCACCGACTGTCATGAATGAATAACTTATGTAACTTATGGTTTTCGTTTCTTCGGCGGTTTCCCCTTTGTCCGCTCCACCCGCTTGTGCAAGCGGATCGCCTTTATCCCCAGAAGGGCTCCCGTTCCCACCACCATGCTACCCAATCCCACCCAGAGCCATGGAAGAGAAGCCCCTGCTTCGCAACCGGTTCCAAAATTAACCCGCATGATCCGTTCCGATTTTAGATCGTTTGGATCAAACTGCACCCGATGATGTTGCCGCTCCCCCCCTACCTCAATCAGAATGGGGTCACCGAGATTTTCGTTATGGAGATGAAACGTTGCCCTGTAGTATCCCTCGCGATCCGTCTTGACAACCTGACCATACGAAACCTTCGTATCCTTGACGAGCACGTCTAGACCGCCAACTCCCTTCCCATCAGGCCCACAGACGTATCCCTCAACAGTAAAACGGTGATCCGTCTCATGTGTGGCAAAAACCTCCGAAGGAATTAGGCTACCAATAACAGCACAGCAGAGAACAGCAGCCCGCCTGGCTTTGACCATTCCCAACCCTCCTGGCCAAACCCTATGGTTTACTGAGCCAAACGAGAGTTTGGGGATCAGACGACAAACGGCCGGTAAGCACCCAGCAGACTGCCTATCATTAAAGGCGGAACTTTCTAGCATAGCCCCCTTTCTTTGTCAACGACAGCCCCTGGGCAAGAAGGTCAATCAGCACGCAAGAGAAGAAGAAACCGGCTTCTCTCGCCCACTTCCAAAATGTTGAGCCGTTTTTGGTTATGGAACGGGAGAAGACGTGCCTCCTTCTTAAGGAAAGTCGAGAGAGTCATTTTCATCCGCGCCATTTCGCTGGATTTCTTATTGTGGGTTTCTCATTGATCGTCATCTACAACAAGCCACGGTTGCGCGCATCTTCCTCGATTCGCTTCGCCTCCGCCTTTCGTTCGGCCTCCTTCTTTGACACCCACGCTTCCCAAGACTTTCCATCGGCTGCATCCTTCCCAGTAAAGGCGATCGCTCTGATTAACGCATAAGGAATCTGCCGAACCGATGAAACGCCAACCGGGAAAATTTCTACCCATGGGTTCTCACCACCACGTTCTCTGTTAAACAGATACCCTTCGATCATTTCACCAGACGCCAGTTCAAGTGTCACATCCCCTCGATAATCCATTGCGAGCTCGACAGCCTCCGCCAATTCCCCAGCGGTGGTCGGCCGAAACACCCGCCCTTGAAGCGATGCAGAAACACCTGCTCCCTGTTGTTTGGCTTCGGTCATATCGGTCATAAACGCAGGCTCTGTCCAAGCTTGCCCATGGATACTGGAGCGACATCGCCCACATTCTGCTTCATTCCACACACCGTTAGTCTCATCGCAACGACGGCAAGACTGTGAGGGCAGCCGTGCGCACAAACCCTGAAATTGAGCCGAAGGTATCGTTCACCGCCGAGGCTTCATATCCGCAATGGACCATACACTCCGCGCATTTCTCGTTGTTATCCGAGCCGTACTTGTGCCACTCTGTCGTGTCCAACAATTCCCTGAAGGTTTTTGCGTAGCCGTCCTGCAACAGATAACAGGGCCTCTGCCATCCAAAAATATTGTAGGTGGGATTGCCCCACGGCGTACAGTGATAGTCTCGCTTCCCCATCAGAAAATCCAAGAACAACGGTGACTGATTGAACTTCCACGAGCTCTTGGGCCGGCTGAGAATTTTCGAGAACAACTCCTTGGTTTTGGCTTTCTTGAGAAAGTGTTGTTGGTCGGGAGCTTTTTGATAACTGTAGCCGGGGGAAATCATCATCCCCTCAACGCCGAGCATCATCATTTCATCAAAAAACCGGCGCACGCGTTCCGGATTGGCATCGTCGAAGAGCGTGGTATTGGTGGTTACCCGATGACCCAACCGCAAGGCTTCCTTGATCGCTCTCACGGCAATTTCATATACCCCATCTCGGCACACAGCCATGTCATGTTCGTCTTTGAGGCCATCCATATGGACACTGAAGGTCAGATACCGCGACGGCTTGAACTCTTTAAGTTTTCGCTCGAGCAGAATTGCGTTCGTGCAGACATAGACATACCGTTTCTGCGCCACCAATCCCTCAACGATGCGGCCGATTTCCGGATGGATCAACGGCTCACCTCCAGGAATCGCTACGATCGGCGCGCCGCACTCCTCGGCCGCGGCCCAACACTGTTCGGGGGTCAACCGTTTATCAAGAATATGGTCGGGATACTGAATTTTGCCGCAGCCGGCGCAAGCCAGATTGCACCGAAACAAAGGCTCGAGCATCAACACCAGCGGATAACGCTTGATTCCCTTCAACTTCTTCGAAAGCACATAGCTCGCGACGGTCAACATTTGAGAGACGGGGACGGCCATTCCGTTCTCCTTCCACGCAATATGTCCATACAAATCTGTCGTGATGATAGCGGCGAACCGCCGCACAGACTGGATACACGCAAGCGGACGAATTCTAACATCCGCCGAAAAGAACCGTCAATTTGGCCTGTATCACAGGCAGAGCGCATCACAGAGAAGATGAGACGTTCCTATCCTCCAACGCTGCTCACAATCAGGATGGCAAAGGAACAGATGGAACATTGATCGGTCACTCGTACCGTTGAGTTCTTCTTG
>JANDJK010000149.1 GCA_024330925.1 Nitrospira sp. | reverse complement strand
GGAGCCCCCAATCGAATCCCGCTGGCAATGGCCGGAGGCTTTTCGTCATAGGGGACGGCGTTCTTGTTTAAGATAATTCCTGCGGCATCGAGCGCGGCATCGGCTTCTTTGCCTGTAATCCCCTTATTGGTCAAATTGACCAACATCAGGTGCGTATCGGTTCCCCCCGAAACAATCTTGTAGCCGCGATCCAGCAGCCCCTGCGCCAACGCCTTGGCATTGGCCACGACCTGCTGTTGATACCGTTTGAACGACGGAGACAATGCTTCCTTGAAGGCCACGGCCTTGGCCGCGATCACGTGCATCAGCGGCCCGCCTTGCAAGCCGGGGAACACCAGCTTATCGACTGCCTTGGCATATTCGGCCTTGCACATCGTGACGCCGCCGCGCGGCCCCCGCAATGTCTTATGGGTGGTCGTGGTGACAAAATCCGCATAGGGAACCGGATTAGGATGGAGCCCCGCGGCGATCAGCCCAGCAATATGGGCAATATCGACCAGCAGATAGGCCCCCACTGACTTGGCGATCTGTTGAAAACGCGGAAAGTCCAAGACGCGGGAATAGGCACTGGCCCCGACGACGATCATGCGGGGGCGACACTCCTCGGCGATCTTTTGGACGGCATCATAATCGATCCGTTCGGTCTCGCGGTCCACCCCATAGGAAAACACGCGAAAGAGGATGCCGGAAAAATTGACCTTGCTTCCGTGCGTGAGATGGCCTCCCTGCGCTAAGTCCATGCCCAGGATCGTGTCGCCAGGTTTCAGCACCGACAGATAGGCCGCCATGTTGGCCTGCGAGCCGGAGTGTGGCTGCACGTTGACATGTTCGGCGCCGAAAATTTCCTTGCACCGTTGAATCGCCAGGTCTTCGACCGCATCGGCATACTGACACCCACCGTAATACCGTTTGCCCGGATACCCTTCCGCGTACTTGTTGGTCAACACCGATCCTTGCGCAGCCAACACTGCGGGACTGGCAAAGTTCTCCGACGCGATTAACAGCAATTTGTCCCGCTGTCTGGCCTCTTCCGCTTGGATGGCAACAAAGACCTCGGGGTCGATCATTTTCAAAGCATCCAGTGAGGCGAGGGTATCCATTTTTCCCTTCCCTTCCTTCGACGCAATCACGTGCCTGAGGACTCGGCTGCCTCGGCATCCTGTTTCTTAACCACCTGCACCGTCACCGTCGCTGTGATATCACGCGGCAACTTGATCGGTACCGTCACCGTCCCCAGCTCCTTAATCGGATTAGGCAATTGGATTTTCCGCCGATCCACTGGAAATCCTTGAGCCGTCAATCGCTCGGCAATATCCTTGGCGGTCACTGATCCAAACAGTTTGCCTTCCTTACCGGCTTGGGCCTCGAAGGTCAACGTCACCGCCGACAGCTTCTTGGCGTAGGTCTCGATCTCCATTTTCTCTTTCTTCGCCTTCTCCGCCGCTACCCGCTTGGCATGTTCAAAGGCCTTGATGCTCCGACTGTCCGCCTCGACCGCCTTGCCCCGCGGCAAGAGATAGTTCCTGGCAAAGCCGTCTGCGACCGTCACAATATCCCCCAAATGACCGACTCCTTCGAGTGTTTCTTGTAGAATGACTTTCATGACTCCACTCCTTATCTGTGAAAGCAATGGAGAATACTGAGGCAATGGTGAAAAGTCAAATTGATAGGCCCGTTTCAGGCAATCACCCCCAGAGCCCGTCCCACTCTGGCAAACACCTGCACGGCCCGCTCAAGCTGGGCCTCCGTATGGGCCGCTGACACTTGAACGCGAATCCGAGCCTGCCCCTGAGGCACAACCGGGTAGCTAAAGCCCACAACATAGATCCCCTCCTTGATCAAGGCTTCAGCCATCGCGGTCGCCAGAGTCGCCTCCCCAAGCATGATGGGGATAATCGGATGCTCACCGGCAATCAGCCGGAACCCCAGCTCGGTCAACCGTGCCCGAACATACTTCGCGTTTTCATGGAGCCTTGCCCGCAGATCATCGCCTTGCGCCACGAGCTCAATCGCACGCAAGGCCCCGGCAATAAGCGGCGGCGGCAGCGAATTGGAAAACAGATAGG
>JANDJK010000148.1 GCA_024330925.1 Nitrospira sp. | reverse complement strand
AGGCCGACCGGGCCTATGAACCCTTTCGGACCGCCGCGTAACGTCGGACCGCCCACTGGTTATCACGAAGAGGGGTTTGTACATGAGCGGCAAGGCCCGTGTTGCGCTCGTCAACATGCCGTTCAGCTATGCCAAGTATCCGTCCATCCAACTTGGCACCCTCTCCGCACTGCTTAAGTCCCACGGTATTCCGGTTGACTGTCATCATTTGAATGTTCGGTTTGCCCATCTGATCGGTATGGATCTCCATGAGATGATCTGTGAGAAACGGGCTCTGTTCGGCGAGTGGCTGTTTTCAGCTATTTTGTTTCGAGACAATCCTAAACGAGCGGAGTATCCGACCGTCTTTAAACCGCTCTTCGAGCAGGCGGCGCGGGAGAGTGGGAGACCGGTTGGCTATTTCGAGGAACTGGGGAATCGGATCGCTCCGCAGTTCTTAACGTGGGCGCTGCGCGCAATCAACTGGGGAGAGTATCAACTCATTGGATTTACTTCCACGTTCGATCAACATGTTGCCAGCCTCACCATGGCCAAATTGATCAAGGACCTCTATCCGCAGGTGACGATCGTCTTTGGCGGCGCTAATGTTGATGGCGAAATGGGGCTGGAACATCTGAGAGCCTTTCCCTTTATCGATTACGTGGTCATGGGGGAGGGGGAAACGACCTTTGTGCCATTGGTGCAGCATGTGCTCTCCGGTCAGGATCCAGGCAGTCAGGTGCCTGCAGGGGTCGCCCATCGAAAGAATGGACAGGTGGTAGCTGCTCCCCCTCCGGCGCTCTTTTCAGATTTTACCAAGGCTGGTCCCCCTGATTATGACGACTATTATCGTCTGCTGACAGAATTGGGCTATACGATGCAGGGGCTCGATCGTATTTTGCTGTATGAAGGTTCCCGCGGCTGTTGGTGGGGCGAAAAACACCACTGCACGTTTTGCGGGCTCAATGCCCAGAGTATGAAATTCCGTGCCAAGACGCCTTCGCAGGTTTTGGCGGAACTAGCCATGCTGTCGCACCGCTATGACGCGGTGCGGTTTCGCTTCGTCGATAACATTATTGATTTGGGCTACGTCGAAGAGGTCTTCGGCAAGCTGGCGGCGGACCATTGCGATTTCGACATCTTCATTGAAACCAAAAGCAATCTGCAAAAACAGCACATCAAAACCTTGGCGGCCGGCGGTGTGAAATGCATGCAACCGGGGTTGGAGAGTCTCAGCCTCAACCAGCTCCGCGCGATGGACAAGGGCACTACCCCCATGCAGAACATCGTGTGTCTCAAGTGGAGTCTGTACTATCAGGTGACAGTGTTGTGGAATATTTTGCTCGGGTTTCCGGGCGAGACCGACGAGGACTACCGACGGCAGCTCAACCTGATTCCCTCGCTCTTGCATCTTCCACCACCAACGGCGGTGGGCAAATTCTGGCTTCAACGATTTAGTCCCTATTTTACAAGACCGGCTGATTACAGGATTCGCATCACTGGTCCAGGGTTGGCCTACGGGTATGTGTATGATGACCGGATGGTTGATCTCAAGAAAATTGCCTATGACTTTGAATACGAGGTGGAGGGGTGGTCTGTGGATGCGCATCTCTATCAGGAATTGGTGGCGGCGGTTGAAAACTGGCAGCGGTTGCATCGGTCTGCTGACAAGCCATTTCTGTATTACTCCAAAACGCCCACCTCGGTGACGGTTTACGACGGGCGGAATCCCAAAGCACCGAAGCGCAAACGGTATGAGGGACCTGCAGCTCTGGTGATCGAGATCTGCAATGAGGCGGCAAAAACTGTTAGGCAGATTCACGCGGCTCTTACCAGTCGAGTCGAGTGCCAAGAAAGTGACCTTGTCACGATTCTCGGCTGCCTTACCACCGAGCGAGTGCTCTACGGAGAAAATGGCAGGTATTTCACCTTGGCCCTCCCCGAATATCCATACCTGTGATGAGGGCTCAGATTCCCCCCTGCCGAACAGGTTTCTGCAGGCGGTCCTCTATCACTCTGACAAAGTTGTTGAATTGACCAATGAAGACACGTGAGAGATTGCCGATGAGGTGTGTGGTGTGGACCAAAAAAGTGAGGTGGCTGCGAAGACGGTGGCAGAGCTGGCGCGAGCCGGGATCCTGCCACGGCCCGTGCCGGGGGTGGCAGGCCCCGTCCAAGAGCTGCGGAAGTTGGTCCGGGCGCGGCACCAGCGCAAGCGGATCGCGATGATCAACACGATCCGGGAGACGTCTACCAAGACGGGCCTCGGGTGCCGGCGCAGTGCTGGGCCGGAGCGACGGGGCGGGCGAAGCGGACCCGGCTGCCGGTGAGCGCGCCGCTGCCGCGGATCATCGAGACGGGCAGAGCAAGGATCGAGGC
>JANDJK010000147.1 GCA_024330925.1 Nitrospira sp. | reverse complement strand
GATGCCATTCCCTTCGTCCGGTACGTGCAAGGCGAAAGTCAGCCGGATTTTTCTTACGGATACAGCGAAGCGATCGGCGACGGCGTCTGCCGGCCGATCCTCTTTCCCAGCTATGAAGGCGAGTTAACCTGGGTGTCGAAAGGTCGTGAACATACGGCCACGTTCGAAGACGGTTTGCCGTTTGATCGGCAGCGGGAACGGTTGAAGACGGCGTTGCTGCAAGAGTCGTGGTTGGGGTCGGTGATCGCGGATGCCCATGCGCAGCTCGTGCGCGTTCGGCGGGAAGAGCAGCCCGATGCAGGCGGGCTCATTGTCGCCATGGATCAAGACCATGCCCGTTGGGTGGCCGATCTGGTCGGTCGCGTCACCGGCGTCAGGGCGGCGGTGGCGGTCTCGGATGATCCACAGGCATCTCGCATCATCGAAACGTTCACCGGCGATGGCAAGCAACAGTGGTTGGTGGCGGTCAACATGGTGAGCGAAGGGGTCGATATTCCTCGCCTCCGTGTCGGGGTCTATGGCACCAACGTGCTGACAGAGATGTATTTCCGGCAGGTAGTCGGACGATTCGTTCGCATGCAGGACCATGTACCGAAGCCGCAACGGGCATGGCTCTATTTGCCCAAAGACCCAATCGTGGCCCACTATGCCCGACAGATCAAAGAAGAGCGTGGTCATGTTCTGGAGGAGAGGTTGCCGGTTGAGTCACGGGATCTCTTTGGCCGTGTCGCGACCTCGACGAACGAATATCGGCCACTGATGGCTGTGGCCCGTATGGATACGGTGATCGGAGCAGATGGATCCGAAGAGGTGCACCATGCAACGGTGGCGCTTGAGGCACCGGTTGCACTCCATGAGCGTAAGCAAGAGCTGCGGGATCTTCATCGATTGCTCGTGAGCGCGGTCGCCAGGAAAAGGGGAGTGGATCATCGGCGGCTGAATGCTGAGCTGATCGCACGGACCGGCAGTCGAATCGATCAGGCGACCATTGAGCAGCTTCGCAAACGGATCCAACTTCTGGAACGGTGGCGCGATCACGGGTACGACGGCAAACGGTGAACTCGCGATCCGTTCCTGCAGATCTGCAAGAACCGTCTCACTGTCCGTCTATTCGCCAACGGCTGGTTGTTGAAAGGGAGTGCGAGGGCGGTATGCCCGCCCTCGCACCCCGCGGTCGGAATCGACTCGAACGATGGGCAAACAGCCGTTTACGAACTACTTGTCGTCGCGATCGTCATCAGCTTCTTGATCGTCTTCATCGTCGAGTTCGAGGGAGGCTTCACGGTCACGACCCTTTTGATGGGCCATCGGCCTCACATAGTCGCCGAGATCGCTCGCCGAGACCTTGTAGGCGTGCAACACGCCGGGCAAGAGTTTGTAATCGCCGCTGGTGGGCAGATCGAATGTCCCGTTGATCACGCCATCTGCGGCATCGGCCGTTGTAAAGCAGCCGGTCGTGTGGCCCAGCGGACATTGGATGGAGGTTGCCCAGGGATCGGCGTCACTGACCCGAACGTACACATCAAATTGTGTCCCGCTCGCGTTCTGCGTCACACTATAGTCGTTGTCCGTGCCGACAACCAGGACGTAGCTTCCATCCTTGAGGCGCGGGCCGATCGCCAACCCTTCCCACTTTTCCGGAACCTTGTTGCCCAGCTCCGGTAGGGTATTGGTCGTGAGGTCCAGGAATGGAACCGGCTGTTTGGTGACTTTTCCAGCAGGACAGGCTGAAGCGGGGAAGGGGGGAGCAGGGGGACTAAAGTCTGTGGCACCCGCAATATCGATGCGGAACAGCTTCTTGTTCGGCGGTGCAAGGGTGGCGCCGACGCCGATGCCTCGGTTGTTGCGCTCAAGCACGAGAAACTCATGGTCGTTGATGGCCAATAGACCTGACACGCCGCGCCCTTGGCTGGACCCTTCCAGTTGATAGGCATATTGCGCGACAGCGGTGCCAGTAGCGGTGCTGAATTTCACCAAGCGAAGACACACACCGTTGCTGCCCCCTTCATCCAACATGGCGCTTTGCAACATGGCATAGACATAGTTGCCGTCGGGACTGATGGCCAATCCTTCAACCCCACGATTTGATCGCTTGCCGGCCGTATTGCCACTGTCGCCGGTATAGTTGGGCATCCCGGCGGCGTTACGAGGAATCAGATTGGCGGGAGTGACGAACGAGCGGACCCGGCGGCCTTTGCGATCAAACTCATAGAGGGAGGGGCCGTATTCATCCGATACATAGAAATGGCCGTTGCGGGGATCGACCACGAATCCTTCCGGATCGAAGGCGATGCCCAAGACGCTGGGCGGAGTCGGCGCCAGACCGTTGAAGGGATTTCCGAACTCATCCTTGAAAAGGATGGTCTTGAGGATTTTGAACCCGCTGATGGCACCGGTCTTCTTATCGACCTTTAAACGGAAGCGCTGGACTCGGGTCTGATAATCCAGCGAGCCGCCGCCGGGGCCTCGGTCGGAGAGGCCGT
>JANDJK010000146.1 GCA_024330925.1 Nitrospira sp. | reverse complement strand
AGCGAATACTACCATAGTTTTAGTGGGGTCAAACGGATCTTCTATCTCTTGAATCCCTGTTCTCTCCAAAACGTTGCTCACATGACCAGCGACCACCTCACCTGTCCGCGGATCTGCCGAAGTGGATACCACCTCTGGTCCATGTTTCCCCTGCTGAATCTCGCGCTCTTCCATCGTGGCCTTGAGAGTCCCTTCGACAGGTCTTAGCACTGTAAAGTTGCCGGGACCAGCGGTCGCATGCTTTGATTGATGCGGGTCGGTAGGATAATATTGGTTGTCTATTGTAAGACCATTGGTTGTAACGGTGCCCGGCACCGCTAACTTCTCGCCAGGTACGTTGTTCTGCGTCGATCCGACAGTGAAATCCATGCGGCCGCCAGCCGGGTCCACAAGCGTGGCCGTCTTAACCGCCGGCTCATGCACCAACCCTCCATCTTTATCACGGTATACGCGCCCTTTTTCTTGAACATAGGCAGACCCAGTCACATACACTTGCTCTCCATTCTGCACGGCATAGGGGACCGCCGCCTGGATTGCGCAACTTCTTTTCTGTAAATTTCCGGATCAGTGGTCATGACGTCTGGGTTACAAGTTGAAGTTGAGAGAGACCGGTTATCCACTCGTCGCCGAGTTCGGCGATCAGCGCCGCGCACCGAAGCGCATCGGTATAGCAAGTGATGAAATCCTGGGGATCAGCAGTCACCATCTTGCGATCCGTCCTCGGAATGCCAAGGTCCCGCAATCGATCCTTGATCGTGCCGATCAGCTCGACCGTTTGTTCCGACGAAA
Source organism: Nitrospira sp. (assembly GCA_024330925.1). GTDB lineage: Bacteria > Nitrospirota > Nitrospiria > Nitrospirales > Nitrospiraceae > Nitrospira_D. The sequence continues at coordinate 2,090 of JANDJK010000146.1, read as the reverse complement.
AGAAGATGACGACGGTTGGGCGATGGGCCCGCAGCGTCGTGACGAGCGGCTCGATGGAGCCGCCTACCGAGACAATCATGGCGTCAACAGACGAGGTCATCGTATCGGACCTGCTGAACTCTTTCTTTGCGCCTCTCATACTCTCTTGGTGAGCCAAGGGCAAGCACGGAAACGTTGCCATCGGGCTAGAGGACCACGGTGTTTGGTCCAACGGTCAGTCAATGGCAAGGGTCAAACAGCCCGGACAAGAGGCCCTACAACCGGTTGGGTCTTCTCGTCTCCGACCACAATGCCAGTTTTTTCAGCAGGGTGAAGCTCGTGCTCATGTGAAGCCAGATTTCGATGAGCGTTCACCATCTTGTTCACAGGCTTATCCACAGGTTCTGAGGATAAGCCCAAACCAGTTGCATCCCTCTTGGGGCAAGAACCATCCAATTCCCTTTCTGGAGCTAGAGTAGCAGAGGGACGGCACCCTTCTTCCAGACGAGATTCTGGTCGTTTTCAATGGTTCGAGGACTGGAAGGTTTTTCCTGATGGCGGACGTACACCACTGGGCCTCTCCCTACGTGATAGCAGGCTCGCCTGTTGGGATGAGTAGGCAAGAGTGCAACTTCCTAGAAGATTGCCAGTACCACCTCCCTCGTCCAAGCGAAGGCGAAAACGTTTGTGCTTCCCCACCATGACAGGTGCGCGGGGGTTTGACACAACGGAACTATCACGGACTCCTCAACCTACGTAAAACGAGGGTGTCGTCGCCAGGTGCTCTCACATCGCTGACGAGATCGCTGGCGCATCGGTCAGCGCCTCCAGGGTGTCATCCATCCTGTTACCCGTCTGCGCTACAGGCCTCGTCGTGATCGGTGATCGAAGTGTCACAACGTGCTCAAGCGAGAGATTGTTTGCTCCGCTTCCATCCTGAACCAATGCCAGCTCGACGTACTTGTCCTCACCAACGTTCCATATCGCCAGCTTCCCCTTGTTGCGGTATAGTGGGTTGTGTCAGGCGCGCCACGTGGAGGGGAGACCACTGGTCTTCTTCGAGGGTGTCGCGCGTGGTTCGTATCTTGGCCAGGTGATCTTGGAAGAGGTTTGGGGAGAGCTGGGAGGCGAGAGCTGCTGCAGGACGAGAAAGATTGGCCGCGAGGGAAGAGGACCCCACGGGGGCATTCTGATGCAAATGAGTTGGCTTCCACTCCTGTTCTTCTTCGTCCTCCTGGTGCTGTTGCCGCTCTTCTTCGGCCACCTCTTCACCGCGGCGTTGATCAAGCTCAAGCTGGAACCGCAAATCGCACTGCTGGTGGTCATCGGCATTTTTATCGGGAGTCTGATCAATCTTCCCGTCAGGCGTATTGCGCGGATCGAGGCGGTGCCGGTGGATCCCCTCGCGATCTTTGGTCTTCAAGGCTGGTGGCCGGTGTTTCAGCGGATGCGCCGCGAGACGGTCATCGCCGTCAATGTCGGTGGCTGTGTCATTCCGACCGCGCTGGCCATCTATGAAACGGCTCACCTCGTCATGGCGGGCCGACAGGCGATGAGGGGTCTGCTGTTCGCGGTCCTGATCAATACGATGGTCTGTTACTGGATGGCGAAACCGGTTCAGGGAGTCGGGATCACGATGCCCGGCCTCTTGCCCGCCGTCGTGGCGTCCGTGAGCGCCCTGCTCCTCGTTCCAGATCACGCGCCGCCTGTCGCGTTCGTCGCCGGTGTGCTCGGTCCGTTGATCGGAGCGGATCTGTTACATCTTCGGGATATCGAAAAAATCACCACCGGCATGGCCAGTATCGGCGGCGCCGGCACCTTCGACGGGATCGTGCTCTCGGGTATCATGGCGGCGTACCTGGCCGGAGTAGACTCAGTTGCGTAAGTCTCCTGGAATGGGCAAGGGCGGTTCACAGACCCTTCACGATGGAGCGTAATCGGCCAGGATCGCTTCGGCCGCTCTGCGGCCCGAGACCAACGCTCCGTCCAATGTGCCGCTCTCGCAATAGTCGCCGCATCGGTAGAGGCCTGGGGCGATGCGAGGGGATGTCGTCTCCGGTGCAGAGGGCAACAGATCAAGCGGAGGCAAGGCATGGCGGATGTGGTCGGTT
>JANDJK010000145.1 GCA_024330925.1 Nitrospira sp. | reverse complement strand
TTTCCCAGAGACCGGCGTCCGGTCGCCCGATGCTTCGCTGGCAAAGGTCGGCGAGATGAGCGAGCAATCCGTCAAGATCGCGGGTGCGCAGATCTATAAAGCGCTCATCGAAGTATATGTGGGTGAATGCGAGGATCATTTCTCCGTAGGCGTCGTTCTGAACTTGGTCGGACGCCTGATTGTGACTGCGCACCGGAACGCTGCCTCGATAGCCTGCCCAGTTGGGATGTTCGATTTCCGGCAGGGGCAGTCCTTGGCTCAAGGTGTAGACAGGGCGCAGGCGATCGCGGGGGTCTTCTTGGGCGTGTGCAATGTTCAGCAGAAACTTGAGGAACGCTTCCATTTCTTCGAAGTGCCCCAGATTGTGAAACGCCGTCAAAGCGAAGTAGGCGTCACGCAGCCAGCAGTACCGGTAATCCCAATTTCGGCCTCCGCCCGGCTGTTCTGGAAGGCTCGTCGTCAGAGCGGCCAAGATTGCGCCCGTGTCCTCGAAGCAGTGGAGTTTCAACGTCAACGCAGAACGGATGAGTTCTTTTTGATAGAGCAGCGGAACCGAACAGTGTTTGACCCATGTTCTCCAGTAACGTAGAGTTTTCTCTAAAAAATCATGGGTGACGGTGACTAAATCATCTTCAATGCCAAGTCCCCACGTGAGTCCAAAGTAGAACGGCTGAGTCAAGGCGACCGGCACTTCTTCGCAGAGATAGGTGAGCGGCATGTTCGTCAACAGTCGGAGCGGCTCGCCTCGAATTTCGTACCGCAAATGGTTGCTTCCCCGCAGTGGCTGCACCGGCGTTTTGTCCCATCCTGAAACCGGGCGACAACTGACGCGGATCGTAGGGGTGCCTTGGAGCGGCTCGGCGAGTCTGAACAGGGCCGTTGGCCGATAGACGCGGCCGTACTGTTCAAAACGGGGGCAGAAGTCGGTGATTTGAAACGCATCACCGCGGGCGGTGGTGAACGTCGTCACGAGGACGTTGGTGTTGGGCAGATAATGTTGTCGGGTCGTCACGCTTTCCGCCGGAGCGGCACTCGCAATTTCAAAGTGTCCACCATCCGGATCGAGAAGACGTCCGAAGAGAGGAGGGCTGTCTGGCCGCGGCACGCACATCCATTCGACGGCCCCGTTCAATCCGATGAGCGCCGAGGTCTGGCAGTTGCCCACCAATCCATAGGGGTACATACCAGTACCATAGGCGATTTTTCGTCGGAAGTAAACAAGAGGTGAGCCGTTGCGCCTGTCCCTTCGTTTTCTCTTGCCGCTGATGGTGGTGTTGGCCGGCATCGCGTATGGCGTGATTCCATTGGTCGACAACCTCACGTTGAAATGGTTTGTTCGCGACATTGAGATGCGGGCTCAACTGATCGCCGGCACGATGGAGGAACCGCTCATCGATCTGCTGATGTCGGAGTCGAAAGCGAAGCTGCTGGCGTACTTTCAACGGGTGATTCAAGACGAACGACTGTTCGCCGTCGGATTTTGCGACCTCCACAATCAGTTGACCTATAAAACTCAAACCTATCCGGCGTCGATTTCCTGTGAACGAGCCGGTGCGCTCAAGTCCGGCCCCGCCGCCGTCGTGCGACTGGCGCAGGGGCCTGTGCATGTGGCCGCTGTAGAGATTGACCACGCAGGCCGTTTGCTTGGGCGGCTCCTGCTCATCCATGACATGAGTTGGGTCGAACGCAGAAGCAGCGCGACGAAGTGGTATCTGTTTTACCTCTTTGTAGGCATCGGCGTGGTGATCTCGCTCGTGACGGTCGTGGTCGCGCATTTAAGCTGGCGGGGATGGGTAGAAGGTGTGCGTAGCATGTTGCGGGGCGAAGGGTTGGTTGGCTTGATCAAAGATCAAGCACACACTCCAGAATTACAGCCGGTGGCGCAGGATCTCCGGGCTATGATTCATGAACTCCAGGCGGACAAACGCATGCGTGATGAAAGCCAATTGAGTTGGAAACCGGCGACGCTGAAGGCCATTCTGCACGATCATCTTGCTGGGGATGAGGTGCTGATCGTGTCGAATCGGGAACCGTACATTCATACTCGGTACGGAGACCGCATCGGCGTACAGGTGCCGGCCAGCGGGCTCGTCACAGCCTTGGAGCCGATCATGCGGGCCTGTTCTGGGACTTGGATTGCGCATGGGAGTGGCAGCGCCGACCGATTGGTCGTCGATGAACGGGACCATGTGCGGGTACCGCCCGAGGCGCCGGCTTACGAGATTCGGCGGATCTGGATGACGCCGGAGGAAGAAGACGGTTACTACTACGGATTTGCAAACGAAGGGCTTTGGCCGCTGTGCCATCTGGCTCACGTTCGGCCGATCTTTCGGTCTTCCGATTGGCGGCTCTACAAGGCGATGAACGAACGGTTTGCGATGGCGATCGTGGAGGAGGCCAAGACGGACAATCCCGTCGTGCTGGTGCAGGACTATCATCTTGCACTCGTGCCGAAACTCGTCAGGGAACACCTGCCGGACGCCACGATCCTGACGTTTTGGCACATTCCCTGGCCTAATCCGGAGCGATATGCGATCTGTCCCTGGTATCGTGAAATTTTGGAAGGTCTGTTGGGGAGCAGCATCCTTGGTTTTCAGACGCGATTTCATTGCAGCAACTTCATCGAGACAGTGGACAGATTGTTGGAAAGTCGCATCGACCGGGACGGCGCCACCGTTTCATACGGCGGCAAATTGACGGCGGTGAATCACTATCCGATCTCCATCGAGTGGCCCAGCCGGGTGCTGTCCCAGGCTCCGCCCGTGGAGGCATGCCGAACACACGTCCGCGCGATGTATGGGTTCCCTCACGGACATCGATTGGGAGTCGGCGTCGAGCGGTTGGATTATACGAAAGGTATCCTCGAACGGTTCTTAGCGGTGGAACGGCTGCTCGAGCTTCAACCGCAGTGGATCGGCAGG
>JANDJK010000017.1 GCA_024330925.1 Nitrospira sp. | reverse complement strand
GATCTCCGAACGTTTTTTCCCAGCTCCAGCACCATTGGTATGTCTGAAAGATCGTTGTCGTCGGACTGTTCATCGCCAGGGCATTCCACGTACCGGCGACCAAACCGACATCTTCAATAGATGAAACAACGTTCCTGCTCGCCACGTTAAGAAGAAGAGATGGTGATTGGTTATTCGCCCAGCGCTTCCGCCAGCACGACAGCGATCCGATCTTGATCGCTTTCCGTTACGTAACCGTGGGTGGGAAGGGTCAAGATGCGTTGGGCGAGATCTCTGCCGCCGGAGAGTTGTCGGTCTTCAGGTGTTAATACCCCCTGAAGTTGAGGAATGTCCTGAATGGCCGATGGATAGGAGGTAGTCGCACCGATTCCCGCGTGACGCAACGCTTCCAGCACCTTGCTTCTCAACTCAGGAGCCACCAGCACGGGAAATCGCAGGTACGCCGGAACTGTCCCGGCCCTCGGTTGCACAGAACGGAGTTTGGCACTCCATGGCAATCGTTTCATGTACCCATCGGCCGCTGCCCGTCGCCGTGCCCCAATGACATCTAATCGTGTGAGGAGCCGATGGCCGAGCGGCGCCATCCACGTATCATATCGGGCCAGAGGATAATCAGTCCGATAGACCGTGGTCCCCAAACCCAGAAAAGGGAGCGCATTGGGAATCCAGTATCGTCGAGGGTGTAAAAAAGAAGCGTACACCAGCAGCTTGACTAGATGCGACACCGACTCGTTCACGGTGCTGTTTCGTAATTCTTGCACTTTTGCAGAGACCGTCGCCGCGATCTGATCGGAATCGGTCACCAATGCGCCCCCATCGATCGACGTGACGTTTTTTCCCTTATCGAAACTATAGAGCCCAATATCCCCCCAGGTGCCAGAGTACCGTCCTCCAATCAAGCCGCCAAGACATTGGGCCGCGTCATCGATCAGATACACCCCTCGCTCTTGAGTGAGGCGCCTCCACACCTCCATGTTGGAAGGCATGCCATATAAATTCGTCGCCACAACCGCTAGGACTCTCTCGCCATCCAGCCGCTCCAGACTCTCCGGCAGAAAATCAAGCGTCTCAGGATCCACATCGGCTAACCGTACTTGTAGACCAGCTTTGACGACGGAGGATGGCACCGAAAAACACGTATAGGAAGGGATGAGGACTTCCTTTCGCTTGCCTCCGTCCACCTCCTTCAGCGCAAGCAGCGCTACGGTCAGAGCGGCACGGCCGGTAGAAACCAACTCACAATGTCTGACGCCGACTTTGGCACAGAGATCGGCCTTGAATCGTTCAACTGTATCCTGTCCACGGAACACTGCTCCGATACTGCCCACCACATCGGTGAAATTGACCGGTGTGCCGGCTGGCGGAACAAAGCGAAATCTGGCGTGCATGATACTTCGCATTAATGCTCCGGTTGCAGAACGACCGGCCTAGGGAATCCCTTTAGCCACCATGGGGCCTATCGCTCTGGCGATCGGCAGAGGCAGCATTTTCCACACATTGATAGCCAACTGGAATTTTGGATTGTTGACATTCAGTTGCGGAATCGGCCCTCCGTCCCTCACCAGATACTGCCAATAGAGCTGCGTGGGAAACGCATTCCATTTTTTCTTGAACGCCTCGCCGCCGGAATCCGCCGTGGATCGGCCAAGATGATAGAGACGATAGCCTCGTTCGCAAGCATCCTTGATCATCTCCCAATAGAGGACATAACTCGATTCCACTTCGCGGGCTTTGGGCAGGGATCCCAACCACATCCCCTCGACCACTCCACGAAAATGTCCGTTCAAGGCCGCAGAGACCGGAATCCCTTGATGGTCCAGCACGAAAATTTTGGTTGCGTTGGGAAAAGTCTCCATCAGACGTTCAAAATAGCTTTTCTGATACAGCGGGGTGCCTAGATTTCTCCAACTCACACTCAAGATGTCGTAGAACGTATCGAGCAGTTCGGCACCCCCGCTTCGGACTGTTAACCCTCTCTTGTAGGCACGGCGGACATTGTTGCGGTGTCCGGTTTTGAACGCATTCCACAGCGTATCGGGGTTCGAATCCAGCATGATGGTGACACTGACCTTGTGCTCTGAGGTCGGCAAGTCGCCTCCTACTTTTCGTATCCCGCGGATCTCCAGATATTTGATGCCAAGCCGTTCCACAATGGCCTTGGCCTCATCGAGCAACAGCCGATCAACTTCCGCATCGTCCGAACAGAGCCCGCCATAATTGACGAACGGAAGCGAGCAGAGAATTTTCCCGAACAGTCTGGTATGCAAATAAACCAACGGCAAAACGCCCCGGATCCGCCCTTCATCCATCGCCGCCAGATAGAACGTCTGGTGCCCAAATGAGGCTTCATTGATCCATTTCCATCCGAACAGATGATAAAACGACCCCTGTTCATGACGACTCACGTACTCATCCCACGCCTGGGCATGATCATCATGACAATAGACGATCTGCATCATGGGTGCCCCGCCCTCTTATTGATCCTGCACGGCCTCTTCGATCGATCCGATACAAGCCAGCAGCCGAGCTGCAATGCGTTCCGCAGCCCATTCATTTAGATGGCCGCCGTCGTTTGTGTAGTCCGAGACAAGAGTGGGGATGGTTCTTCCTTGATACCGAATAATCGAGACCCGCCCATCCGGATAAGTCGCTTCCTCCGCCGCCAAGTCGAACAATCGGCCCGACGGCCCGTACGTGGTACGCAAGAGTTCGTTGTAGGCATGGCGTTTAACTTGCGAAAGGTATTCCCGCTCGTCTCCTCGCCACTGCGTCTTGATCCATTGAAGCACCCCGTTCTCCAGGCGTCTCAACGGCACAGTAACATGGAGAAACGTGATCGCTGGATAGCGCAAGGCAAGATCATCCATCATCCGGCGATACATATTGAACAGATGTTCAACATCAGTGTGAGCTGTGATGTCCACATAGCACAACTTAAAGAATGCCACATCGACTAACTCTCCCACACCGGATCTCATGACGGTTTTGAAATCTTCAAATTTTGCCAGCGGATCACGATTCTGACCGACTTGGAAATGGGCGAACACCGGTTGTCGAAACGTTTCCGTGTCTGAACTCTCGACGATATTCAACCGTCCTTTTGCGCAGGCCATCAATCCATCAATCAGGTTTTTGCCGACCGACTGATGTCCAAAACAGATCCGCTTGCGCGACAATCGATCCCAAGGAACTGGCATCATGGCCGCCTATATTCCTTCCACCTTGTCGAACGTGGTTACATTATGGCGTAGAGCTGGAGCTGGCAAGAAACTGGGTAAGCCGAGGAAAGGCTTGCGCAATAAACGTTTGTAAACGAGTGGTCGCTTGTTCCACATCCTCCTCTTCAGCGGAAGGCAGATCTGTTGCCACCCAGATCAAGGCGCCGTTCGTTCGCCCCTGGGTTATCCCGTCAAGCGCCGTGTAGAGCTTGACGGCAAGAGGGCTGGTCAACCGTCGTCCATTGAGATCGTACCAAAACACAGCCACTTGCCGTTTCCCACCTTCGGAAAGGATGCGCCGATTGACCTCGATCGCATTCTGTCCATCTACACTCAGCTTCATGATCGTTGCACCCCTGTGAAGAGCGGATGTGCCGACGTGGATCAATTCTTTCCCTTGGGATTGGAACGTGAAATACCAGAGCGATAACCTGACATCCTCTCCGTCACCTGCCCGATAGATCCACGACCATTTTTGGTCGGCCCCTGGCATCATGTCGCTTGTTGGAACCGCTAAACGTACCCAGCCGGCATCGGCCAACGAGAGATGCTTTTCGGGATCATCTCCCAGCGTCACAGGCCGAGACCACTCGGTTGATCCCGCAACTCCCACCACCACAAGCACCACCACCGCAACCGTCCATGGAATCCGAATTGCCGACCATTGAAGCTGCCATTTCCCCGCAGGAGCTCCACGCGGAGCGGGCTGCTGCCCTCGCGACAAGACCCACAATCCGCCAAAGATCACGACATACCCAATCATCGAGACGAACAGCCCATGCAACGTGTGATACGGACCATGAAGATCACCGCTCAAACCGTAATAGGCCAACACACCGATCAAGGCCACACGCAAACTATTCGCCAAGGCGGAAACCGTGACGGCAAATACAACAAGACCGACCCGTTTCCCGACACTATGAAGCACAATGGTCGCCAGTGGAATCGACGTGGCCAACACCGCAATCAAATAGTTGACGCCGCTACACGACTTGGCAACTTCCAACGTGATGTTCGGCAAATAGATGAACACGCCGTTCTGATAGACCGGAATCCCGAACAGGTTCAGCAGCCGCACGCCAAGGTCGGCCGAAAGGCGTTGAAAGGGTAAATGGAGCGGTTCGGTGACAGCATCCCATACGGGAATCATAAATCCTAAAAACGCAATGGGCAGACCCAGCACTTTGAGGATTCGCCATCCGAAGAGACACAACACAACACCGGGAACGGTGATCAACAGCGATATCTGCTGCACGGTCTGAACGCCGGCTTTGCGACCAAGCATCAAGGCTGACAAGCCAGCGGCAGTAATGACCGTCCCCATCACATAGGCCGGCTCCGGCTGGACCGCCCACAATTGATCCCGCCTGACCCACACAAGATACGCGCTGATGCCAGGAATCAAAAAGGCGTATGAATAAAAAGAGATGGTCCACCACTGGTTGGCCATTCCAAGTAGGACGTCCACATAACAAAACAGCAAGGCGAGAGCCAGAACGATTCCGAGCGTCTGCACTCTCCGATCGCCAACCGTTTTGGCCATGACAGACAGCGACAACGTGGCAGGTTTCATGGCAAGATGGTTGAGAAACGGTCTATGTCTCGGCAACCGTTTTCTTGATCGGCTCGACGAGCAACGGTTCCATCAGGAGGTAGTGAGCGACGGCTCGCTTGGCGTCGATGTCGCGATACACCCGTTCGACCTGATCCTCACGCATTCCAAGCGCCTCGGCAATCTCCGAAGCAGGTATTCGATGGGTCTTGCCGTACAGACAGAGGTCCATCTGGTCGTAGGGGAGCGAAAAATAAAATTCTTCCTGCGACTGAGGTAGTGAGTAAGTGTCCGTGGTGGGAGGACGATTTAAAATCTCCTGCGGCACCCCCAGATACTCAGCAAGTTGATAGACTTGCGACTTGTACAAATGCGCGATTGGCTTGATATCGGCCGAGCCGTCCCCATTCTTGACGAAAAATCCGAGATCATATTCCAATCGATTGGGCGTACCCGCAACGGCGTACTGAAAACGATCGGCATAGTAATACTCCATCATCTTCCTGGTGCGCTGCTTGAAATTCGTCGCCGCCACCAGCGCCAAAAATGCCTCGGCTGTTAGACGAACCTTGCGCTGCTCACCATCCGGCGACTGCACCACAACATAGGAGATGCGAAACTCCGAACTGTCAAGAGAAGACAGCACCAGTTTGGACTTGTAGCCTGAATGGTACTCAGGGACAACAGTACGAATCGCTTCATCGCGTCGTCGGTAACATTCCGCACCACGAAGAATGCCGGAGATGTCCTCGGTAAAGGTTCTGATGCCCAGCTTCTCCGCCAACAACTGGCCCAAACGCAGACTGTCATCAGAGGAATCAGATTCCGGCATAAACAATCCGATCACCCGATCGGCACCCAAGGCGCGGACGGCCAGGGCTGCAACCGTACTACTGTCAATCCCACCAGACAGCCCGACGACCACACCTTTCCGTCGTAACGTTGTCACGACCTTCTCTCGAATAAACGACGTAATGCGTGCCACTTCAGCGCTGGCATCAAGGCGGAGAGAATCTCGTGAGACTTTCTCTTTTTTTGCTCCCATCCTGCTCTCCTTGGAGACAGACACTGCCCTCTCGCAGCCCATTGTCATTCGCACAGCTCCCATCTGCCATCCAACAATGCTGAGCGAATACCGACCAGTTGTGCAAAAAATAATTAGGAAAAAGCGGGAACAGACTCTCCCTGCGCCATTAAGGCTATCTCACGCAAGCGATGCCGCAAAACCTTACCAGAAGGAGATTTAGGCAACGAGGGAACAATGGCCACCATTTTAGGCCGCTTATAGGGAACTAGACGTTGTGCGCAGTAGGCCATCACACCTCGCTGATCAAGGGATTCCTTTTCCTTGAGAACGACAATGGCACAAAGTTTCTGTCCCAAGATCGGATCATCGAGTCCCACCACACCGGCCTCCAAAATTTGGGGATGCTGCAGCAAAACCTCTTCAATTTCTGTTGGACTAATTCGATAGGCACCGGTCTTGATCATTTCATTGTTGCGGCCAACGATGGTTATAAATCCTTCTTCATCGATCCAGCCAAGGTCGCCTGTCCGCAACCACCCATCTTTAAGAACTTGGGCTGTCAATTCTGGATCCTGCCAATAGCCCTGCATAACATTGTCACCCCTGGCCCAAATTTCTCCTACTTCGCCCGGCCGAGCCGTCTCACCGCTTTCTTTGACGACTTTTAGCGTCACACCGGGAATCGCACGACCTGCCGACCCTTTTTTCACATCCACGAGTTCGGGCGGGAGATAGGTCAACCGAGCAGATGCTTCTGTTTGACCATACATCAAATAGAGTCGCGTGTCGGGAAAAGCCTTCCGGAGCCGCCCCAACAGCTCAGACGGCATCGGCCCCCCCGCGTGGGTCAGATAGCGAAGCGACGGAAAGGAAGAAGATGAGAAATGCGCATTGTTCAGCAAGAGAGCGTAGGTGGTCGAAACTCCTGATAAGCCAGTTACCTGGTGCCTGGCCATGGCATCTACCACTGTTTGCGGATAGAGGAGGCTATTTTCGATGACCAATGTCCCCCCGGCAAAAAGATGAGTGAGCATGACAGAGTTGCCGTAGGCATAGACGAATGGCAGAACCGCCAGCCCCACATCGTCAGACGTGAGGCGAAGATACTCAAGGATCGACCTCGTGTTGGTGACAAGGTTTCGATGGGTGAGAACCACGCCTTTAGGACGCCCGGTCGAACCGGATGTATAAATAATCTGTGCAGTGCCGAAAGGAACAATGTGCCCCGCATCGCGATACTGCATGCGCCGAAGCTGGTCGGTCGCCAACACGAAGCGAAGACCGGCAGATTCAAAGTTATCCACCGTCCATTGCTTCACAGCCTGAGAAATGATCACGCCCGCAGCTCCCACATGGCGGACGATCCGCACGACCTCTTCGACCATTGTTTGCGGATGAAGCGCCACCACGATTGCTCCCAACTCCAGCACCGCCAAATAAGTTGCGACATACTCCGGGGAATTTTCCATCCAGAGAACAGTTCGGTCCTCTCGATGCAACCCAGCATCGGCCAATTTATATTTTTGAGCGTCGATAAGCGCCCGCAGATCTTGGTAGGTATAGCGCTCGTTTCTATAAATTAGCGCCGTTCTTTGCCCCTGCGTCTGTATCAGGCCATTGATGATATGCTCGATTCGGGATTCTTCCACCCAGAAATGGCGATTCTGTTCCTCAACTGCAAGAACGGGCCGGCGCACAGCCCCTTCCGATAGCAGGCTGGCCTGTTCCAATGCCTTTTTGTCTATCTTTCCGTTGTCTGTCTTCGGCAGCACATCGACAAATTGAATCACTTGAGGAACCATGTACGGTTCGAGAACATTCCGGCAATGGCGAATCACTTCCTCCTCGGTCAGATTAGCTTCCTTTCGCAATCGTATAAACGCTTTGACGACCTGCCCCAAACGCCTGTGAGGCACTCCAATAACGGCTGCCTCAGCAATCTCCGTCATCCCCTGGAGGACATCTTCGACCTCACGCGGACTCACTTTTTTCCCGCCCGTTTTGATTATGTCATCCTTGCGACCGATGAAATAGAGATAGCCCGCTTCGTCCATACGAAAATAATCACCGGTGAACAGCACGCGTTCATCTCCCCACAACCCTGGTTTCAACACGCGCGCCGTCTCTTCCGGCATATTCCAATAGCCTTTCATCACATGAGCTCCTCTAACCACCAGCTCCCCCACTGATCCAGGGCCAAGTCGATTGCCATCGGCATCCACCAAATAGATCTCTTGGTTCGGCATGCCTTTTCCCACCGACATCGGACGCCGATCTAATTCCTCAGGCGGTAAATATGAAACCCGCTTGCACTCTGTTAGACCATACATCGAGAAAAGTTTGGCGTGGGGCAACCGTTCGCGCAATCGCTTCAGGTGGTCTACGGGCACAGCAGCTCCCGTCGTCGTCACACACCGAACAGAGGTGAAGTCATAGCTGCCTGGATTGGTTTCAAGCAATGCGGCAATGAGTGTGGGAACCAAGGGCAGGACTGTCACACGTTCTTGTTCAATACGCTGGAACACTGTATGAGGGTAGGCAAACGACGGCTCAAGCACAATCCGTGCACCGACTTTGATACCCATCAAAACCTGATAGAGGCCATAATCAAACGCAAGGGGAAGCACATTGAGAATGACATCGCTCTGCCCATATTCCAAATACGAGAGGATAGAATCCGCCGCCGAACAGATGTTCAAATGAGTTAGCATGACTCCTTTCGACTCACCAGTGGAGGATGACGTATATATCAAAGCGGCCAAGTCGATATTGATATTCTGCTTGTGAGGAGCATGCACACGATCGGAATAGTCCAGACACTGCATGAATCCAAGGTGCTGCGGGATTGCTGTCTTGTCTGTGCTTGGCTCTGGGAACGCTGATGGACATTCGATTATTGCTCGGAGGCTATTGGCGTGGCCAAGCTGGGAGCAAATCTCCTTGAAATGCCTGCTCTGCACAATGAGACCGGATGCTTGGCTTTGGTTCACAACATAGAACAATTTCTCCACCGTGGTTGAAGGGCTTAGCACGACAAATACACCTTGCGCCTTCAACACCCCAAAAATCGATACCACCGCCTCGATCGAGTTGCTCAGACAAATGACGATCCGGTCACCCCGTTGAATCCCAAGCCGAATCAGCGAGTGCGCCAAAGCATTGGCGTGTTGGTCCAGCTCTCGATAAGTCACTCCTCGCCCCCCTGCCACAACAGCAATCTTCTCGGGGAAGCGAGCGGCGCTTACTTCTAAAAATTCCTCGACCAACATGGAGACCTACGTACGACTCTGGGCCAAATCCGGGGATTTGGTCTGAATAAATCGAGTTAGTGCATTGATCGAATCAAGATTCGCCGGAATAAGGTCTTCATCCTCCACTTTGATTTTGAAGGTTTCTTCCAAGAACGTAACTAGCTCCAACACCCCCGTCGAATCGATGAGCCCTGACTCTAAAAACGAGGTATCCCCATCAACAACATCTGACCGCCCAAATAACAACCGATCCGTGACATATTGCCGCACTTGCGCCTCAATTGATGTCATACCATATGCTCCTTAGGAAAAGACTTGACAAATTGATCCACCACTAACTGCGTCGATAAAATCCCGACAAAGGCCATGTTATCCTTTACCCCGATGGCCTGTCCCACCCGCACTTTCTCTACCAACTTCCCGACGCTTTCCGCATCAAACAGACCAACTTGCGTGATGGCACGAGGACTCAACAACTCCTCAGCATATTCGACCAGTGAGCGAGAGCCGTCCTCCCGGAAAAAGCTTTGACAGTCAGGAGCTCGATAAGGCTGTTTATGCCGCTTGCGAATAGTTTCCGGAATCAACGAGCGGACTGCTTGTTTGAGCAGATACTTCTCATGTAAGACCTTCATCTTCAACTGCGCCGGCAACCGTGCTGCAAACTCGACGATACGATAATCCAAAAAAGGAAACCGTCCTTCCACCGAATGGGCCATGGCTACGCGATCACCCTGTGACGACAAAATATAGCCAGGAAGCAGGTAGGCGGTTTCAAGATATTGGGATCGGGCGAATAGATCCCATCGGTCATAACCGCGAGGTAACCGCTTTTCTAATTGCCGGACGGTTTCGTGGTTTGCAATCTGCTCTTTTACCTCTTGCGAAAAAAACAGCTTGAGTTTGGATGTCATCTCCCAGCGAGGGAGATGGGAGAAAAACGGATTGTTGAGATCCTCCTGGCGCACGTGAAAAAAGGCCCGTAAATAGGCATCAGGCTGTGATTGGAGGTTTTTCATGTACGGATACAACCGACGAAGCAAAAGCGGACGAACCTTCGAGCGCGGATTGGTGGCCCAAAACCGACGAATCTTGGCCTCCTTAAAAATATCGTATCCGCCCAAGACTTCATCAGATCCCTCACCGGTTAATACCACCTTGTATCCCTGCTCCCGAACGAGCTTGGACAAGAGAAACAGCGGCGCAGGCGCGGTTCGGACAACCGGCGTCTCCGTATGCCAGATCACTTCAGGAAATACCCGCCCGATGTCGCGTGGCCGACACAGGACGGTTTGATGATCCGTGCCAAGAAATTGGCGAGCCTCTTCTTGAAACGAGCTTTCATCGAATTCTTTATCGTCGAACGCCACCGAAAAGGTTTTCAAATGCGTGACGCCCAGCTTCTTGATCAGGGCAGCGATCACAGTTGAATCTAGCCCGCCGCTCAGATAGGCGCCAACCGGCACGTCCGATCGTAATCGAAGACGCGTCGCGTCCAGAAGCAAAGCCAGTAATTCCTCACAAGCTTCCTTCTCATCTTTGATAGAGGCATGACCATCATATTCCAAAGTCCAATAGGGAGTGACGTCCATCTTCCCTTCTTGAAGGGTTAAGCAATGACCTGGAGGAAGCTCTGAGACTCCCGCAAACACTGTGGCCGGAGGTATCGTTACCCAGAAAGTAAAGATCTGGTCCAACGCATGGGGATCGATCTTCCGCGGCAACGACGGGATGGCCAGCAACGACTTGATCTCGGATGCGAATCCAAATCCCTCCGCCGTTTTTGCATAGAAGAGCGGACGGATACCCATCCGGTCTCGGGACAGAAACAGCCGCTGCCGTTTTGAATCCCAAATCGCAAAGGCCCACTGCCCATTGAGATCCTGTACGCAAGCGTCGCCCTTTTCTTCATACAGATGAAGGATCACTTCCGTATCAGACTGGGTCCTAAAGTGATGCCCTTTCTTGATCAGATCTTGCCGTAATTCGACGTAGTTGAAAATTTCACCATTGAACGTGATCCACAGACTCTGGTCCTCGTTCGCCATCGGCTGAGCCCCTCCTGCAAGGTCAATAATGCTGAGCCGAGCGTGTCCTAACGCAACCGGTCCATTCAGATGGAATCCAACGGCATCGGGCCCCCGATGATTGACCAAGCTGATCATGTGATGGAGTATAGCCCTGTCAAAGGGTTCCCCCCTAAAAGTAATAAAGCCAGCAATACCGCACATAGCAAGCAAAGGTTCTACCCGTGTGGGCAGACTCGGGTGACGAGAGAGTAAGAAACCGATAAGCAGGCTACCGCCTTTCTGGTGCAACGACCAGTGATTGTTCCTTCCTGTCGCTCACACCACGTTTCACCACTGTTTCGCGAAGGCATTCCTTCCCTCGCGAAGCAGTAATGACCTACGTCTTCTAGAGGCTTTCGCCTCGCATGTGCAACAAACTGAACCCCCAACGTGTGCGGTGGCGATCCCCATATTCAGCCATCAGGCACAGACGATGGCTCTCAAATCCAACTCCACCCGCACTTGACCGGCCAGCATTTTCATCAGTAGCAGGGCTCGCTGTTGACCAGGAAGTTCCCGCTCAAATACTGCTTCCAGACCTTGCAGCGGTCCCTCGGTAACCCGAACCAAGTCTCCGCGAGCAAATGACGGTCGTAGGGGAGTAACGACTCCCCCTTCCATTCTCCGGAAAATTTCGTCCATAACTTCCTGACTTACAACAACAGGCCCGGCTCCAAACGAGACGAGATGGCGAACCCCCCTGGCATACTTGATCAGCCGCAATCCTGCAAGCGTAGACTTTGCAAACAGATAGCCGGGAAACAACGGTCCGATGACCTGTTGCAATCGTTTTCTGATCACACGCCGTTCTTGAATACGAGGACAGATCGCCTCAATTCCACCTCGTAGCAAGCTTGCTTCGGCTATGGTTTCCTGGTGCGGTTTTGTACGAACCACATACCACTCCGCCCTTTCCTGCTCAGCCATGGCCATTCCCCATCATATATCGGCTTGCGTGATCCTGAACATTAACGCGTGATCGGTTGGCAAGACCGGCCCTCTTCAGACCAGCTTGCTCTATCGTGTCTAGCGTGTTGCGAATCGTCGTAAACGGGAAATCGGACAGGAGCCGTTTCAGCCGCGCCTCCGTCTTATCCAGATTTAAATAATGACGAAAAGTCGACAGCCACGAACCAGCCATCCTGGGCTGCTCAGGATCCAGTTCCCAGGGGTGAAGATACATGATCAACGGATGACCATGAACGGCGGCACCATCGAGAAGCCTGCGCAAGATCGGATAGGGAAACAGCCGAAAGTACCCTCCCCCCGCAATTGGAATGCGAATCGCTCCCACTTTCAAGGTAGAAGGAGGGACCTCCCATAACGGACCACTTTCTGTGTCTATGCAATGGCAGTACGGCACAGCCTCCGGCATGCCATACCGATCATGACGGATGGGAAAGATGCTCGAGTCATAGCGATAGCCTTCCTCGACAAGGATCGGAAGCGCCCACCGAGTCCGAGCAACAATCGTAAAAGATGGAGCTCGGTAGCCATAAACCGGAACGCCAGCAATATCCTCGAGTAGCTGTTTACTCTTCCGCACATCGTCACGGAATTGATCGGGCCGTTGGTTCGTGATGAGCTCATGGCCGTACCCATGAGAAGCCAATTCGTGCCCTTGATCAACGATGGTCCTCACCAATCGCTGATGTCGCTTTGCGACCCAGCCGAGCACAAAAAAGGTTGCATAAACCCCTCGTCGCGAGAGCAGATCTAGGATCTTCTCCGTATTGCGCTCCACTCGACTTTCATAAGTTTCCCACTGGCTTCGGCGCTCTTCAGACCAAAACGCGGAGACCTGGAAATGCTCCTCAACATCGAATGACAACGCGTGGACTCCACTTCTTTTCATGCAAGGTCTCCTTTCCGCCACTTAAGACCAACTTGCTAACGTGCTCCCTCACCTCGTAATACAACGCGGATCGTTTCGATCATAATCCGAAAATCCAGTCCCAACGTCATATTTTTCACGTAGTACAAATCATATTGCAATTTAACATGAGCATCTTCGATGCTGGCACCATACTGATATTGTATTTGCGCCCATCCTGTTAGACCAGGACGAACAGTATGACGGAGATCGTAGTAGGGGATGACTTTTCGCAGTTCATTGACAAACACCGGGCGTTCGGGGCGAGGTCCAACCAGACTCATTTCGCCTCGTATGACGTTATAAAGCTGCGGGATCTCGTCAAGGCGAAACTTGCGCAGTAGTCGCCCCACTCGTGAAACCCGAGCATCATTCTTCTCAGCCCACCGAGGGCCCTGCCGCTCGGCCTCTTGATACATCGAGCGAAACTTCCACATCATAAACGGCTGACCGCCTAATCCAACCCGCATCTGACGATAGAAGACGGGACCCGGCGAATCCAATTTGATCAAAATGGCAATCACACACAACAGCGGTGTTAGGACTAGCAAGCCCATGCTAGACACAAGCAAATCTACCGTGCGTTTAAGAATCTTGGTTGACAGCCTACGCTTAAATCCGGTCGAAAAAATCAGTGCACTCGGTCGAAGCTGATCGATGGCAAGGCGTCCCGCTATCTGTTCAAACAACTGATGGCCATCAATCACCTCTATGCCTCTGGCTTTGAGATTCAGCAACGCGCCAACCGGCAACCCGGCCCGTCGATCTTGCATGCATACAACGATTGTATTGACAGAAAACTGTTCGACAATGTCATGGAGGTGATCGCACCTGCCAAGCACTGGCAATTCCTTCATTGCCGAATGTGAGTCAGGCTGGCAAGCAGAAGAGTCGTCGATCAGTCCAACAATATGCAGGCTTGTCCATCTCCGCTCCGCCAGAACCTGACGCAATTCCATCGCCAGTTGACCGCCTCCAAGAATGGCGACTCGTCGCTTAAAAAGCATCAGCGCGGAGATGTCACCTCTTTCCTTATCGGTCTTGACAAGAGGAGGAGAGATGGTCTTTTCCATGCTACGGGTTACTTTCTTACGGTATAAAGGGAAAGAGTGCGCTCCCCCTGATGATAGTAGTGATAATAGGGCATGCTCGTCGATTCGACGCCTGCTAAAATGAGCCCGACTTGGTTTTGGGGTCGAAGTGTCTTAAGTGCTTTTTCAACGACGTCGCGTCCCGTTGTGCCGGCCATGATCACAAAGACCAAGACATCTGCCAATCTCGACAGCCAATGAAGGTCTGCCAATGGAAATACAGGTGGAGTATCCAGGAATATTTGATCAAATTTGGGTTTTAACTCATTGAGGAGTTGTTCAAGATCACGGATCTTTGACAATTCAAACACTCGGTGGCTTTCAGTTCCAGCCGGCAATACCCAGAGCGGCACTCCCTCAATCTGATGAATGCAGCTTTCAATGGCGCAGTTTCCACTCCAATAATCGCTCAAGCCTGGAGCAAAGGGTTTTCCCAGATATCGACTGACAGACGGGCGCTTAAAATCGCAGTCGATGATGAGGGTGCGCTTATCGAGCGCATGGGCAAACGTATACCCCAGGTTGACAGTGGTTGTACTTTTCCCCTCCCCAAGAATGGAGCTGGTGACAAGGGCAACCGGGTGTCCCTCCTCACGAGACATCAGAGCTAGCCTCGTCGCCGCCACTCGATATTGTTCAGCAATGATGGAATCTGGCCACCATTTGGCCACTACGTTCCATGCGATGGTCGGAAGGATCAGATCCGTTCCCTCCTGCAGCTTCGTCTTTTCCTCACGTCTGCTTTTGAAGTATCCAAGCAGTCGAGACCGGCTAGCAGCCTCCCCAGCGGGGCTGACTCTCCCAGTGCTTGGGCTCCCGCCCGCCGCCAGGGTTTTAAACAAGGGGATTGCCGCCAGGATTGGAATACCCAGTGCCCCCTCCACTTGTTCAACACGTCTAAACGCTGGCCGTAGCATTTCAAGCACAAATGCAGCACCTCCGCCAAGTCCGCACCCTCCGACCAACCCGCCCAGGAAGAACAGGTATTTATTCGGTGACTCTGGAACTAGTGGAAGATTGGCAGGATCCAACACGCGAAACTGCTCACCTTTTTGCCGTTTCTCCAGATTCTCCGCCAGTCGCGCATTGAGCCGTTTATCGAGTAGTGCTTGATAATTTTTCTGCATATTGTCGTAGTCACGGACCAAGATGCTGAGTTCTTGTTCCCGCATCGGCGTCCGTTCGACCCGCCCCTCATAGTCTTTGATTTGCTCAAGCAAACGGCGGAGGCGATCTTGCCGCGCTTCAAGATCCTTGATCGCTTCATCTCGTTGGCGCATGAGATCAAGAACTATAGGATCAACCAACTTTGGAGAGCCCTGTTGGACCTCTTCCTTGGCAACCCCATACTTGAGGGCTAGCTGCGCCTTCACGGCATCGATTTCTTTCCGCAAGAGAACAATGTCCGGATAATTATCATGATACTCGGTGGAAAGCGTGGTGAGATTCCGCTCGAGCTCCGCTAATCGCGCAAGCAACGGATCTCCGCTGTGCGATTGTCCTGGAGAGGAGGTAGCCGGTTGTGTCACACCCTGAGCCGCCGCCAGGGACGCTTCCTTGATACGCTGCTCCAACAGCTCAACCTTGTTTTTCGCCGCTTGAACGTTTTCTCGAGCCGCAATGACTTCCGTCTGCAACCGATCCAGAGTCCGTAAGTTCGCCTCCATCTGTTGAGGCAACTCTCCCATGTATTTGGACCGAAACGCACTGATGGCCTGTTCCTGTTCTTCCAATTTGGATTCCACTAGCTTTAATTCTTGGTCAAGAAATTCAGACGCCCCTTCCAAGACTTGTTCCTTCAATTTGAGGTCTTGCTCGATAAATTGCGCAGCCAATGCTTCCGTCACCTTCATAGCAATAACAGGATCCGTATGTGCAAATGACAAGGTAAAGCCTTCTGTCGTATCCTGTCCCTTTAAATGACCAAGCCTCAATTTGGTGACGCGAGTCTGCTCCCTCATCTTTTGGACCACGCCTTCCCGTTCAAGCGTTGACATCTGAGGAGTAATCAACCCAAACTGCTCACCAATCTTTGCTAAAACCGGCCGGCTCATTACGATTTGCTGAACGGCGTAGAGCCGCGAATCAACCTTTCCCTCAACACCGGTTTTGACATAGTTCTCAGGGATCTTCTGACCTTCCAAAAGAATGGTCGTGGTTGATCGATAAGTCTTGGGCAGCACCTCATACAGAGCAACAGAGGCCGCCAGGCATCCTACGACCGTTCCCAGGATGAGCCATTTTCGCCGACGAGCAATATCCAAATAGTCTGCGATGGTGAGGTCACTCGGTATATTCATGCCTAGTCCCATTCCGCTGTCAGCGTCAGGATGCCAACTTGGCGGTCATAGTTGAACGTGGTGTCAGCCTGCTCGATCGTAAAGTCACCATAGCTGCCAGTCAGAGCTGCTGAGATCCCTCGATAGAGGGCATATCGCAGTGTTCCATTCACATTGATCGATTCAAAACGCAGACGACCTGTTCCTATTCCCGTTCCACTTCTCGTATTGATGGCATAATTAGCCCCCAGCATCACTTCCCATTTCTGAGAGAGGCGATAAGACACCGACCCACTGGCGACATTGCTGGCGAGCAAGCCCGCTTCTCCAAAAAAACTCGGATACAATCCTCGACTGAATGACACACTGGCTGATTTTCCCTGCCCCATCCAGCTCAGACTTGCATTGATGGTCCATAGAATCCTATCCGGCACTTGGCTGGCGAACGACAGGCCAGGTGAGATTTGCGCCCTCCACTCACGGCCGAACGTGCCACTCCAGTTAGCATTGACGCCATGAATTGCAAAGGAACGTCCTGCAAAAGACCCGCCAACCCCACTATCGCCGACACGTGAACCGAACATCATCTGCCGAAAGGCATAGGTGACCCCTATCGTATGATCGGGGGAAACAAGATAGGCCATTCCTCCGGTTGCCCCATGAGTCGTCATGTTAAACAGCGGAAGAGTCGGCCTCCCATCTCCAAAGTCTCTATGCCCCAAAAACCGCATGGTCTGAAACGAATACGAACTATTGAGCTGCACGGACGGACTGACCGTGTAAGCACTCTGGACCGTAGTGGTATTGCTGATCGCGTTATTACGACGTGCCTGAATCCCGCGAATGAAATCCGACTGCAGAGACTGGGCGGCTACAAATGAGGGTTGCTCTGGATAATACAGAACCGTGCCACTCAAGCGGAGCCCGAGACCCCGGACAACCCGTTGAGACATTTTGTCCAAAACCGTTGTAAAACTTCCTTGTGTTCCCACGTAATTTAATCCGGGATTGTTGACATAGAAGCTCGCGATCGCCTGTCCTGTTAACGTTCCATCCAGGTAGTCATTCGAATGGGTCACGCGAGCACCGGGAAATACATCCGTCACAAAATCCGACCGTTGACCGCCACCTACCCCACGAAACGCGAAAATATTGCTATCGTATCGCTCCGTAACCATCAGTGTTGGAATCACACGGAACGGGCCGAGTTGGCGTATATTCGCAACCAACTCTTCAATACCACCAGGCGGAGAGGTTTCATGCTGGGGAACTCCCCCTGGCCCATAGGGCACTTGTGCCTGCGTCACTGAAGGAGCCATGAACAGCATCCCTCCCACCAGATAAACCATCCCCCACCAGCTTCGCGTACAACCATCACGGCACGACAATGGTATCCCCCGACATCAATTGAAAATTCCCGATTTCTCCTTTTCCCGACACCAGATCGTCGTACCGCACTGGAATTCTAATCTGGCGTTCATTCGGTGTGCCCTTGTCTATCGTCCGGATGACAGCCATGCGGTTTTTGGAGGCATATTGAGTAAATCCGCCGGCCAGCGAAATACCTTGCAAGACTGTTGCATACGATTTCAACGGAAACTTCCCAGGATGCACTACTTCTCCTACCACATAGATGTAGTAACTATTGACTTCCTTAACGCTCACAGAAACGGACGGATTTTCTTTATACTCTGATAGCTTCTTAGCAATAATCTCGCCCACTTGTTCGGCCGTTAAACCACTGGCTTGCACATCCCCAATCAGTGGGAGAGAGATCATCCCATCTGGCCGAACAGTCACAATTCGGGATAAATCCTGGTTTTTCCAGACTGTGACTTCTACGACATCTTCAGGACCTAATAAAAAATCCTTAGGGAGTGGTCTTTTTACTTCCCTTAATATCTCATGAGAGATCGACCCTGCCACACACCCCCCAAGAAAAAGTATCAAGCCTCCCACTAATAGTCTCATCGACCCACGACGCTCCTCTTTCCTGAATATGCAGCTTGACGAGAGTATCCTTAGGACTCTTTTTAGGCTTCGACCCTTTCCATTTAGGGTACCAACACCATGGTTTCTGAGGGAATCACAATGGTGTCGCCGGGAGCAAGCACTAGGTTTTGACTTGAGCCATCTCGCAGAACAATGTCGTCATAATTCACCTTGATCTTGACATCCTTTTGCCCGTTCTCCCCAAACCGAAATACCACGATCTTATTCCGTGCCGCCGTCGGCGTAAATCCGCCGGCCAGCGTGATGGCCTGCAAGAGGGTCGTTTTGCTTTTGAGCGGATACTTCCCCGGATGGGCCACTTCACCGAGCACGTAGATCGCGTAACTGTTAATCTCCTTGACTACGATGGATACTTGCGGATTCTCCTTATATTCCTTTAATCGTTCTGAAATGACGTCTGCTAAGTGAGTAGCGGTCATTCCAACAGCTACCACATCACCGATCAGCGGAAGAGAAATTTTCCCATCAGGCCGAACCAGAACCGTCCGTGACAAATCGGTATTTTTCCAAACACTAACGTCCAACACATCTTCTGGTCCTATAATGTAGTCCGGTGTGACTACGAGTGATGATTTGTCTACTCCCCCCCCACCTGCTGACTGTGGTCGAGGCAGCGGCTCACTTAGTTTCTCAGCACATGCCTGGAGAGGTCCTCCCAACAGTCCCACAAGCATCACTATCCCAAACGCCATAAAGCTAGAAACGCGAGAAGCCCTTCGCGCTCCGTAACAGTTATCAAAGATTGATGCCATGGTTCGGATGCTTAAGAATGCCATCTTTTCATCAGAATCATTAATAATTGTTCCCCAAGCAGTTTTTGAGAATTAGAAGATAAACTTCACCCCCACCAAATATGGTCCCCCCCCATTGGCCTTGCCAAAGGGTACTTTTCGTGTCCATCGCACCTCAGCCAATGTAGGAGTACCAGCCCTGGTGATTGGAGTGGGAACGTACACCTTCAACACCTGCTCAATCTTCGGAGCTCGCCCCATAAGTAACAACATACCGCCGTTACTAATGTTAAGGGACAACGCTTTCCCTCTTCCTCTCTCACTATCATCACTCTTGAGAGGAGTCATCTCATACGGAATCGGTCTCAACAAGGCCACCCGTTCGTTGTGATTTTCATGACCGTCTTTCATTGGCCACTCCCACTGTTTCTGAATCACAGCGCTCCCTCACCGCTAGGTCTAGCATGAACTGACGATGGACTAACACCGCCGTCTTGTGTTGTCTTGCCCAATTCGGTCCTTCTCACAAGCAATGGGGTTGGTTGTGAGCCTGATGAACCAAAATTATTAGGGTTCGTCCTGTTCTCCAAAGACGGTACTAACAATATATGGGAAGACCCCTGATGGCAATACCAATGATGTAGGCTCGCTTCTTCTGAAAGTATATGTTGACCCCCCCCAAAAGTATTAGGTACTATCGCCATGGACGTTTGGGCTTACCCCTTCTCTGTGTTCTGCTCAAAACTTCTTCTTTATGACCCCAGAGTCCATAACCTGTGCTAAGCTTTTAGCACCAAGTGCCCTTCACGGAGAGAAAGGTGTGCCTCTATGACCAGTAGCCCTGGTGTTTTAGACCAAACCGATAGCCTAGCCGACCAACGAGCGGGATCAGGGATTGTCGTTATGTCGGCCTCCTTGCAACTCCTGCACATGAATCACCAAGCATTAGAGCTTGCCAAAAAACTCAATGACGTCGAACAAGCAGGCCACTCCACGAAATATGCTCATGGCGTACTCCCCACCGCTCTTACCGAACTCTGCCACGAAATCATCAAAGCTCTTCACGTTCGCACTGAGGCTAAGGATTGGGAACAATTCGAGATCAAACGGATTGTCGGAGACCCCAATCAGCCAATTTTGCTTCGGGGCTTTGGCCTTCCAGATCGAGGTGGTATCCACAATGCCCGACTGGTCATTACCATGGAGGAGTTGGGCCGAAAAAAACCTTTGAATGCGGAACATGCCCGCGATCGCTTTCAACTGACCCTACGGGAGCAAGAAGTCATCGAGCACCTTGCAAAAGGCTGGACAAACAAGGAAATCGCCAATGCGCTTCAGATTACCGAACAGACGGTAAAAGAGCACATTAAGCACATCATGCGAAAGACGAACGCCACGACTCGTACGGGTATTCTTGCTCAAGTCTTCAACTCGTAAGTCGTGCCTCCACCTATCCCTCTTCTCTTAACCGTTGTAAAACCCTCACAGTGAGTAGTAATTTACACAGCCAGTATTACACTATCTTTGCACGATTGTAAAAATATCATTATAAGTTAAATATTTATGATTAATTTTGCTTCGGATTTCTCGTTGCACGATATTTGCAGGTGCCACTCTAGCTCCAGTATCGATGAATACCCGCGCTTCTAAAAAGAACTTGTAATTGAGGACGGGACAACGGTAAAAGGTGATGAAAAAACGTGAGAGATTGAATAGAGAATGGCTTTGATTAAGCTCCGGTTTTAGTCAGTGGTGCTCATGAGAGCCGCACGTGCCGCGAGGACAGCAATGACGCGATCAACCATGATGAGCATGACAATGAGGCCACGGGTACTCTCGTGCATATTAGGGGTGGCACTCCTCGCATCAGGGTGCCAAACCCCTTCCTTTCTTTCGGATGACACACATCTGCACAATGAACGATTCATATCTCTTTGGCAATGCTACAACGCGTGCAAGGTTGCCACTAACTTTCATTCGGCTCAGTCTGAATGGCAACGTCTTTCTTTTGCTGCTTTTTCTTCGCCTATGGGAAAAGAGAATGAGGTGTTTGTCTTCCCTCTCCCCACCAAGGTTCGACGATTGATGAGCGATCTGCCTAACCGCCTAGCAGTTGATGTACGAGCAATGGCTGCAGCCTGTTCTCTCCATACAGGTCAGTTAGCCCTGTATGAAGGGCGAACCGAGGAGGCCCGTGAACTCTTCGCATCCGTTCTTGCCTATCAAAAAGCACAGAAAGATCTTTCTCCCTATTACGCCAGTCAAGCAAAGCGTTTTCTCGCGGAACTCAACCGCGGGGTTGCTGTCTCTCTCAACCTTTCCTTGCCTTCTCCGTAATGCTCGACTCTAGCCAGTGCCATCCAACGCGCTTGCCCGGCAGAGGAGCGAACAAGCGGTTTCTACGTCGGA
This sequence comes from Nitrospira sp., assembly GCA_024330925.1. GTDB lineage: Bacteria > Nitrospirota > Nitrospiria > Nitrospirales > Nitrospiraceae > Nitrospira_D. Next base: position 14,867 of record JANDJK010000017.1, on the reverse strand, counting down.
GACGATAACACGGTTCGGTAAAGTTGCTCATATTGCGCGGCAGACCGAACCCATGAGACGTCTGCCTTCATGCCAGCCTTGATGAGCGAACACCAGGTCTCCTGTTCCCGATACACGGATACTGCCAACAGAATTGCCGACAGCATCGCCTCCGAAGTGGGGGTGTCAAACTGGAAACCAGTGGCAAGATTGGCTCGAACCGTTGAGGGTTTGAAGGGAACAATGGTATCGGCTAGCCCACCAGTCCGCCGCACAATCGGTACCGTTCCATACCGTAAACTCTGCAGTTGGGTCAGCCCGCAGGGCTCATACCGTGAAGGCATAATCAACATATCGGCCCCTGCTTGAATACGGTGAGCTAATCCTTCATCAAAACCAACACGAACAGCCACGCAGTCAGGATACGCGGATTGCGCTTCCAACAAACGCTCTTCTAGATCACGATCACCGGTGCCTAACAAAACAAGCTGAACGTCAAGAAGCACCATCTCAGGAAGCGCCTCGAGCAAGAGATCAAACCCCTTTTGATACGTGAGCCGTCCGATTGCAGCCAACAGAGGCACCGAACGAACAGGTAATCCCAGCTCTCGCTGCAAGAGCCTCTTGCATATCTTCTTTCCCGACAAATCACACACACTGTAGGAAGCCGGCACAAACCGATCCGTTTCCGGATTCCAGACGTTCACGTCGATCCCATTGACAATCCCCGGAATTCCTTCTCTCCGATCAGCAAGCACCCCCTCCAATCCATAACCAAATTCCTTGGTCAGAATCTCTTTCGCATAGGTCTGGCTGACCGTAGAAACTGCGTCAGAAAACACGATCCCCCCCTTTAAGCAATTAACCAAGCCATAAAACTCCAATGCACGTGGCGAAAACAACGCGTCTGGGAGACCGGTTACAGGAAATTGCTCGCCTGGAAACAGCCCTTGATAGCCGACATTATGGAGAGTCAACAACGTCTTCACGCCCGGAATGGCAAGCCCCCTCACGCCAGCTTTCAAGTACACCGAACACAAGGCAGTTTGCCAATCATGAAGATGGAGCACATCCACGGACCGGCCATCCCGCTCAGAGAGATAGCGTATCCATCTGAGCACAGCTTGAGAAAAAAGCGCGAACCGCTCGAGGTTATCGTGATAATCGCCATGTTCATCCTGGTAGAGTCCGGGGCGATCAAAATACGGGTCGCAGCGAACGACCACGATTTTTAAAGGAGACAGCCCGTCTCCCACCGGCACACACACTTCCTCCAGCGTACCTTCCCTTGAAACAGAACCAACCGGTGTCGTGAAATGGAGCGTGATCTCCCTTGTTGGAAGCGATTCCAACACACTCCGATATCCTGGCAACATTACGGTGACCTCATGTCCCAGCCGAATCAGTTCCTGTGGCAACACACCAACCACATCAGCCAATCCTCCTGTCTTGGCATATGGAACAGCCTCCGATGCCGCCATGACGATATGAAGAGGTTTCTTCGGTAGGTCTCTGGACATAGAAACGGCGAACCAAACGATCTTAGATGTCTAGATTTTCGTGATGGGGTGTCCCCTGTCTGGACATCTGCAATCGAGCGGTCATACTCCTTGCGAAAACCAAAGGCAGATAACCTAGTCTGAAAAGCATGAAACCACTTAAGGAATGCTCTCTCGATCCAATCTGGTCTTGAACCGATCTTCGTAGGCCCATGTTTCGACAAGAGCCTGCATCTCTTCAACGTTCAGTGCCTCCTTATAAACCAACTTTTCATCCCAAAACACTAATAACCAGCCACGCTCGGGATACGCGAAAAACACCCCCTCTCCTATCTCAACTCCCGAATCCCATCCCTTTGGAACCTCCCCCACCGCCACCCGTGAAGCAGGAATCACCGTTGAATCAGGCATCACGAAAAATTGTGTCAACACCCGTCGATAATGGGGCGGTTCCCCCCACACATTGACGACCGCGCGGGTCGTAATTTGTTGGATCAACAGATTGCCTTCTCTGACCAACTGTTCCTGTTCAGCCAACGGTGGCAATCCCCGGCATGAAATTAGGTCTGCTAGCAGCAGTAGAGCCACCAGGAAGCCCGCTTGCCCCATCAACCCTTTCTTACTCTTGCCAAACCAACTACCTCCTCTCATGTCAGTCCTTATGTGTCACATCAGCCGCTTGGGCTTACGTCCAGACGGTGAATCGGCCGGTTTGACTGGCACACAGATATCACACTGACACAACTTCCTTAAGAGTTGATACGAATAAATGCCAGCGTCATGACCGTCACTCCACCGAAATTGAAGAGCATACCGACCGACCGGCAGAATGTCTTGAAGCATGATCAAGAGGGGTACATCGTCCTCTTTCAAGCGTCGCGTGCCTGTCCACTCATCCACACAAGCTGCGCAGGGACATTGTTGCCGCAGGTAGCGAATTGGATAGACCCCCTTATGCCCATCGCTCCATTCAATGCCCAAGACCCCCTTGCCCAGCCACTCCATATCACGCGGCTCAAGAGGCGTTGTGGTCGTTTGATCGCTGCTTTCTTTCATCTTCCCGACAATGAACCTGATAAAAAATCGGCCGGCGGTAGCCTCCTGCCTGCGACAACCGTCACGTACTGATCAACGGCTTCTTCAATTTCGGTCCGTATTCGCCCGTCAGCACGCAGTCGCACCAGCAGAGAAGGAACCAGGCGAACCACCTGGCGAAGAAAGGCCACGCTGCCTTGTGACAGAGGCAGAGAACAGGCAGGGTGATGAGTCGCACATACTGAACAAACTAGCCCTCCTGCCGTTGGTAAAAAATGCGTCGTACCAGCCAGCGGCGTCCTTCCACAGGCCGCACAACAGTCTATTTGGGGGCGAAACCCCGTCCGACACAACAGTTTAATTTGAAACAGCAACGCTGTCCCCAACGGATCCTGGCTGGAAGCCACGGCTGACAATCCCTGTGCAAGAATCTCAAACAACTGCGGATCCGCATCCCGTTCAGGCGTCACTGCCCCTACCACATTAACAAGGCGAGCGGCTGCCCCCATCAACTTCAAGTCTTCACGCAATTCATGATGGGACGTGAGCACATCGACATGCGACATACGAAACAGCGGATCCCCTGTTTTTTCAAACAAATCAAGATGGCAAAGGGTGAAAGGCTCAAGTGCAGCCCCGAACCGACTTTTTTGACGGCGGGCACCACGGGCGACACCGCGGATTTTTCCGAGCGTGCGCGTGTAGCAGGTCACAAGCCGGTCTGCCTCACCCCACTTGCGGCTGCTCAAGACGATCGCTGTCGTTTTCAGTAGCGGCATTCTGCCCACCTGGCTTCAGCGCGTCATTAACAGCAAGACGCGACCGATCACTGGCTGTGCCTGTCACCGTAGATAATTTAAGAAGAGCGTGGCCAAGGAGAGATAAATTGTAATGCCTGTAATGTCATTAGCCGTCGTCACAAAAGGGCCGGCGGCAACGGCTGGATCAACTCCTATACGCTTTAATACGATCGGCATGATCGTGGCCATACTGGTTGAGACGAAAAACGCGATCACCAGCGATGCCCCCACAACCAAACCAAGCCCTGCTTCATGGAGCACCCATCCCACAATTGTCAAAATCAAGCCGCAGGCAAGCCCCATCAATAACCCAATCTTGGCCTCTCGAAAAAACACTGTCCACACATCCGTCGGTTCAATATGCCCGGTTGCCAACCCACGAATGATCAAAGTGGAAGATTGGAGCCCCACATTGCCTCCCATTGCAGCAATGACCGGAATAAAACTCACCACCGCCACCACTTCCTGAATCGTATAGCGGAAGTACCACAAGATCGCCCCAGATAGCAGGCTGCCAATCAAATTGGTAAATAGCCAGGGTAATCGCAGTTTGGCGGCTCCCAGACTGGAAGACTTCGAAATCGGCTCCTCTTCAATGGCACCAGCCATTTTGAGCATATCCTCCGTTGCCTCCTCGCGGATGACATCTACCACATCATCCACTGTGATGATGCCGACTAGCCGTCCATCCTTCTCCACAACGGGGATCGCAAGCAGATTGTAATTGGCTACCTGCCGCGCCACTTCTTCCTGATCCATATCGACAGTGACGCTGATCACGTCGCGCGTCATGATATTCTTAAGCGGCGTATCGGGCGGCACCGTCAAAAGCTGACGCAGCGACAACACGCCAACCAACCGATCATCCTTGTCCGTGACATAGATGTAAAACACCATTTCCGCATCGGTCGCCTGCTGAAGCCGGCTGATCGCTTCCTGCGCAGTCACATCTTCGGACAACGAGAAAAACTCCGTTGTCATGATGCCGCCGGCCGTATCCTTTGCATATTGGAGAATGTCGGCGACTTCTGTCGAATCCTCAGCTTTCATTAAGGCTAGGATTTCCTTGCTGCGCTCCTCCGGCAAAAATCCCAGAATGTAGGCGACGTCGTCCGGACCAAGGTCTTTCAACAGCCAGGCGATATCCGAATGCAGCAGATCGGCCAACACCTCTTGGATGCTCTCGCCGTCGAGCTCACTCAACACCTGGCCACGTTTGCTCTCGCCCCTGACCAACTCAAACACTTCTCGCTTTTCTTTCGAAGAGGACAGGTGTTGGATGGCTTTGGCAATGTCAGCAGGATGCATGCGGCCCAGCATCCTTGAAAGGTTGGTGATCGCTCCTCGCCGCAGCAAGCGTTGAACAGATTGAACGACAATATCAGACTTGGTGAGCCCCCGTTCTGCTTGATCGCGCAAGACGTCACGCAAGGTGTCCCGCTCTGATAAGCGGGATCGCACCTCCGCTTCTTTTGATTCGCCTTGACGCTCTGTCATCCGCATCGCAAACTCTCAATATCCTAATTCTACGAGGGTCCGTTCATCTTCTCGCCAAGCTTCCTTTACCTTTACCCAGACCTCCAAAAACACCTTCATACCAAACAATCGCTCCATATCCCGCCGCGCTTCCGTGCACATCATCTTAAGCCGTTCGCCATGTTTGCCGATAATGATTCCTTTCTGCGATTCACGCTCCACAAAAATCGAGGCATGGATCCTCGCCAATTTCCCCTCTTCCTCAAAGCGGTCCACCTCCACCGCAACAGCATAGGGAACCTCTTCTTTGGTTGCACCAAGAATCTTTTCTCTGATCATTTCCGCCGCTAGCGTGCGCATCGTCTGATCGGTGACCATATCGTCCGCATAGACTTTGACCCCTTCAGGCAAATAGGAACACGTTACGTCCAACAGCCGATTCACATTGTCACCGGTTCGACCGGAAACAGGCACCACCGCTGTCCAATCATACAGCGCGGTATATCGCTCGAGGACGGGCAACAATTTACACTTATTGACCACATCGATTTTGTTTACCACCAAGAGGACCGGACGATGCCGTTTTTCGATCAACTTCTTGACCGAGGCCACCACCGCTAGATCGCCGGGACCTGGTAGACAGGTCGCCTCCATCAACACGTAGAGGAGATCGGCTTCCTCCGCCGCCTCGATAGCGGTACGAACCATCCGCCGGTTCAGCAGATGACGGGGCGTGTGAAGACCTGGGGTATCGAGGAACGCAATTTGCCCATGGGGGAGCGAAAGGATGCCCAAAATCCTGGTCCTCGTTGTTTGGGGCTTGTCTGACACAATAGCAATTTTCTCCCCCAACAATCGATTGAGCAGCGTCGATTTCCCCACATTAGACCGCCCGATGATAGCAACCGTCCCACACTTCACGGCTGTTTTCTTGGTGTGAGCTCTTCGACAGGAGGCATCAACTGATACACGGTCTCTCCTTCCCGCACATAGCCTAACCGCTCTCGTGCCACCTGCTCGATCTTAGCGGGATCACGCTGCAAGCGAAGGACCTCTTGTTCCAACTTTGCCGTCTGGGCCTGCAACACGGCCAACTCCTCCTCGAGTCGCTCAGCATACTGGCGCATGGCTACATAGCGAAGCACGCCCATTTCTCCGAAAACCAGGCCTCCAATCAACCACAGGCAGCCCCCGATGCCAGCCACCTGGAACGCCACCGCCATGCGCCGCCGCCAACTAAGCCATCGACGTCCTCGATTTTGCTTGATCAGCCTCAACGTCATCTACCACTCTCACCGGGCTCGCCGAATAGCTTCCCGCCCGCGATAGATAGCCGCTGAACCCAGTTCCTCTTCGATTCTCAACAACTGATTGTACTTGGCCACTCGATCGGTTCGTGACAACGACCCTGTTTTAATGAGGCCGCTGTTTGTCGCAACCGCCACGTCGGCAATCGTAGCATCCTCCGTCTCACCGGACCGATGTGAAATGATTGCGGTATAGCCCGCCTGTTTGGCCAATGCAATCGCATCCAGCGTTTCCGTCAAGGTTCCAATTTGGTTAAGCTTGATCAGGATGGAATTGCCAATCCCCTCTGCAATCCCTCGAGAAAAGATTTCCACGTTCGTGACAAAAATATCATCACCGACGAGCTGCACCCGTGCACCCAACTGTTCCGTCATTGCTTTCCAACCCTTCCAGTCGCGCTCGCTGAGCCCATCTTCGATCGACACGATAGGATAGCGGTCCAGCAGATCGCCATAATACCGGATCATGTCTTCCGACGACCGTTCCGGCCATTCCTCTGCTTCCAGCTTGTATCGGCCATCTTCGTAGAATTCGCTCGCCGCGCAATCGAGAGCAAGCGCAATATCGTCCCCCGGTCGGTAACCGGCCTGTTCGATCGCCTGCACGATCAGGGTCAACGCCTCTTCGTTTGACCGGAGATCCGGCGCAAAACCGCCCTCGTCACCCACGGCCGTGTTGAGCCCCTTTTGTTTCAACAAGGCTTTCAGCGTGTGAAACACCTCGGTCGCCAGGCGAAGCCCCTCACTAAATGTCGGAGCCCCCACAGGCAGGATCATGAACTCCTGCAGATCCAACCGGTTGTCCGCATGGGCCCCTCCGTTGATGATATTCATCAAGGGCACAGGCAACACTCGCGCGTTGACACCACCGAGATATCGATAGAGTGGCTGGCCAGTTTCCTGAGCCGCTGCCTTGGCCACAGCCAACGAGACACCGAGAATCGCATTGGCACCTAGTTTGCCCTTGTTGCTGGTCCCATCAAGCTCGATCATCGTTCGATCGATAACAGCTTGCTCACAGGCCTCCTGTCCCAACAATGCCGGCGCAATCACCTCATGGATGTTTGAGATAGCCTTCAATACGCCCTTGCCCTTCCAGCGTCTACCGTCACCGTCTCGCAGTTCCAGCGCCTCCCGCTCACCAGTGGAGGCACCGGATGGCACGGCCGCTCGTCCCGTTGCGCCGCTTTCCAACGTTACGTCAACCTCAATCGTTGGATTTCCCCGTGAATCGAGGATCTGACGCCCTGTGATCTGCTTAATTGCGCTCATGGCACATCGCTCCCTTAGACAATCATGGCATTTCCAATTCTTGGGACCAGCCCCCGCATTCGCCTCTCCCTTCCCTTTGCATCATCCTTTCATTTTCAACGATGGCAACCGTTAATTCGGCACCATCACTGACACTCCGTGCTAGCAAAGAGAAGAAACTCACGTCGTCCATTATTGTGTGGATGAAGTCAATTTTCGTTTCAGTAGCTCATTGACCTTTCCGGGATTGGCTTTTCCTCCGCTGGCTTTCATCACTTGACCGATCAAAAAGCCCAATACCTGCTGTTTACCTTGCCGAAACTGCGCCACCTGCGCAGGATAGTCAGCCATCACTTGGTTGATCAAGGTACCAATCGTTTCTTCGTCAGACACTTGCGTCAGCCCCCTCTCACGTACGATCTGGTCAGCCGTTTTGCCGCTCTTGTACAGCTCGGGAAAGATCTCACGGGCCATTTTCAGACTGATGGCTCCCTGCTCAACCAACCGCAGCAATTCCACTAATCGCTCAGGCGACAACGGCGAGGACGATGCATCGATGCCCGCTACATTAAGCTCTCTACTTAATTCACCCATGACCCAATTGCTAACCGTTTTCGGCTGGCCAAACAACGTCACACACCGTTCAAAATATTCGGCCAACCCTTTCGATGCAGTCAGCACCATAGCGTCATATTCCGGCAGTCCGTAGTCATGGACAAACCGTGCGACCTTAGCAGCCGGCAACTCGGGAAGGGTCGCCCGAATCCCCTCAGTCCACTCTTTTTCCAACTGCAACGGAACCAGATCCGGATCAGGGAAATAGCGGTAGTCGTGAGCTTCCTCTTTCGAGCGCATCACCACCGTTTCACCCCGCTCAAGGTTCCACAAGCGTGTTTCCTGCCGGACCGTGCCTTCCTCCTTTAACACTTTTGTCTGGCGTTTGATCTCATATTCGATCGCATCCTTGACGTACTTGAAGGAATTGATATTCTTGAGCTCGACCTTCGTTCCAAACGTTTCAGTTCCCAGAGGACGCAGCGAGAGATTGGGCTCGCATCGAAAACTCCCTTGCTCCATATTGCCATCACACACCTCGAGATAGATCAGAATGTCTCGCAGGGTTTTCAGATATGCCACCACTTCGTCAGCAGATCGCATATCTGGTTCTGTCACAATCTCCAACAGGGGAGTACCGGCTCGATTGAAATCCACGACGCTGCCGGACGATCCCACTTCATGGACAGTTTTGCCAGCATCCTCCTCCAGATGAGCCCGCCGAATACGAATCGACTTCTTGGTGCCCCCCACCGTAATGACCACCCATCCCTGCTCACAAATCGGAGCATCGTATTGAGAGATTTGATAGCCTTTGGGCAAGTCGGGATAAAAGTAGTTTTTGCGGGCAAATCGGTTCAGCGTGTTAATCCGGCAGTTCAACGCCAAGCCAGCACGGACTGCCATCTCAACTGCCGTCCGATTGATCACGGGCAGGCTTCCGGGCAATCCAAGACACACGGGACAGGTCTGGCTGTTGGGCGGAGCACCAAATGCCGTCGAACAGCCGCAGAACATCTTGGACGCCGTCCGTAATTGTGCATGGACTTCGACACCGATGACAACTTCGTAAGTCATGCCTCCCGCGATCCTTCGCTTCGCCGACGCTCCAACTCCCGTCGCATCGCCTCACGGCCTGCCTCAAAGGCTTCGCGCAGCACGGACTTTTTGGTTTCGATGAGCGCTTTTCCTTGACCAACGATTTCTTCGTACACTTCGCCAGCCCGGCTCGCCCACTCTTTCAAATTGTCCTCAGCCCGATGAATACATTGACGCAATCGCGCCCGAGACGTCGGCCCGGACTCCGGTGCCAACACAAGCGCTGCCAGCACTCCCATCGCCGCCCCTCCCACAAACGCTATGATGACGTCCGCTGCCGATCCTTTGTTACTGGCCATTGTGCACCGCTCCATCTTTCCGCAATCGCTCCCTCATCACCCGCGCGGCGGCGCGAACTCCCGCCACCGCACCCATCACGTTAGTCAGCAACGTCCCACTCGATCCCTTAACGACATTGTGAATCAACTGAACCGATTCTCCAACCTCCCCCACCGCGTGCAACAACACCGTGGCATGTTCGACACCCTCACGAACCTGATGAGAGAGTTCATTGAACGTTTTGCTTGCTGTTCTGAGCTCCTCCACGAGCAAAGGCATGTCGGCATTCATTTTCGCCAGCAATCGTTGAGATTCCTCGACCGTCTTACGGACCGGCACCAACACTGAAATCAAAAATCCCACAAGGACCACAAATGCTCCCGCTACCAGTAAAGCGGCTATTTCGACCACTGTCATCGAATAACCTCCACGAACGGATAATGGACCGCCTTCTCACAACAAGTTCTTCTGCTGAACATCCAATCGTCCTGAGTCTTCGTCTGTCATCGAATCGGCGGTTTTTTGAGATGCCATTGCGTGGTATGCTCATAGGCATGAGCGACTTGTAGGATCGTTTCTTCCTCAAACGGCCGACCGATCACCTGCATACCAATCGGTAAACCGGTCTTACTCATCCCACAAGGCAATGCGATCGCCGGAAGCCCCGCCAGGTTGACGGAGATCGTAAAGATGTCAGATAGGTACATCTGAAGCGGATTGTCGCTTTTTTCACCAAGTTTGAACGCTGGCGTCGGAGTCGCTGGCGTGACTATCACATCAACCTCGCTGAACGCCGTCTCAAAGTCTTGACGAATTAATGTCCGCACCGCCTGCGCCTTGCCATAATAGGCATCGTAGTACCCCGCGCTCAAGACGTAGGTCCCTAGCATGATCCGACGCTTGACTTCCGGGCCGAATCCCTCTTGTCTTGTTTTCATGTACAGATCGAGGAGATCCTTGGTCTCCTTCGCGCGCAAACCAAATTTGACACCATCGAAACGAGCAAGATTGGAACTGGCTTCCGCAGTCGCGAGTACGTAATAGACAGCGACAGCGGCGTCCGTTCGGGGAAGCTCAATGTCCTTGATCTCCCCTCCCAAATTTTTCAGTTCCCTGATCGCGTCGTTGACCGCGCGCTCCACATCCGCATCAAGACCCTCGGTAAAAAATTCTCGAGGCACCCCAACCCGCACGTTCTTCAGATGTTTCTTCGCCAGCACCTTGGTGTAGTCAGGAACCGGTACATCAGCCGACGTCGAATCCAACGGATCGTGACCCGCAATCACATTCAACAACCACGCTGCATCTCGCACATCCTTCGTGATGGGACCAATTTGATCGAGGGAAGAGGCAAAAGCCACCAGACCATAGCGTGATACACGACCATAGGTTGGTTTTAATCCAACCACACCGCAGAATGCTGCCGGTTGCCGAATCGACCCGCCGGTATCAGAACCCAGGGCAGCAACACACTCATCCGCTGCCACCGCTGCGGCCGATCCTCCACTGGAACCGCCTGGTACACACTGAAGATTCCATGGATTGCGACTAGGGCCGAAGGCTGAATGTTCGGTTGAAGACCCCATGGCAAACTCATCGAGATTTGTTTTACCAATCAATAGGTACTCTTGTTTGCGCAGCTTGGCGACCACCGTCGCATCATAGGGCGGCACAAAGTTTTGGAGCATACGCGAACTACACGTCGTCGGTACACCTTCCGTGCAGATATTGTCCTTGATTGCAAGGGGCATCCCCATTAATGGCTTGGTCTTTCGCCACTGCTTCAACCGGCGATCGAGTGCTTCGGCTTGGGCCATCGCCTGATCCTTAGTCTGTGTCACAAAGGCTCTGACCTTCTGCTCTACCTGAGCAATTCGTAATCCGTAGGCATGTACAATCTCAGCGGCGCTCACCTCACCCGCGGTAAACTTCCGCTGTAGCTCGTACAACGTCAGCTTATGCAACGCCATCAGCGTTTATCCAGAATTTGGATGATGCGGTTCTTTTCGTTGACTCGGACAATTCTAGGGGCGTGTTTTTTGATCTCTTCGTCACCGTAATACTCGTAACAAAAGATGATGATTTGATCGCCAACCGCTGCCTTTCTTGCCGTTGGGCCATTTAAAATGATCTCGCCCTTGCCTCTCGCTCCATTGATCGCATACGTCATGAACCGTTCACCGTTGTTCAGATTGGAGCAGACTATCGCTTCGTACGGCAGAATGCCTGCTGCTTCCATCAGCTCCTGATCAATGGTGAGACTACCCTCGTACTCGAGAAACGTACCTGTGACCGTGGCACGATGAATTTTTGAACGCAACATTTGTCGAAACATCAAGTCCTCATCATGTGTTCAGAGTCGGCGGAAGTCGCCCACTCACGCAGGCATTGAGCGCTCATCGATGATTTTGGGCACGTGAAACCCATCCCCTACACGTTCCGGTGCGTTCGCTAACGCTTGTTCCACCAGCAATGACGGACACACCGTGTCGTCTCGAAACACATTGACCTGCCCAGTGACCGTCGTGGTGGGTTCCACCTTTACCGTCTCATAGCGGTTGAGTTGCGCAATATGATCGAGAATCTGGCTGAGTTGCCTGGCGAACATGTCTTTTTCCTCCTCGGTCAGGCGCAATCTGGCCAACAAGGCAACGTGCTCAACCTCCTCCCGTCTGATCTTCATCGGTACTCCGTCGTATACCCAATCACGAGCCACCCGCTATTCAACGGTCACGCTCTTCGCCAAGTTCCTCGGCTGATCGACGTCAGCTCCGCGCAAGACGGCAACGTGATAAGCCAATAATTGGAGTGGGATCGTAAAGAGAATCGGAGCAATCAACGGATGAACATCCGGAATCGTGAAGATCCCATCGGCTACTTTTCCCAAATCGCGCTCCCCTTCGACGACAAACACGATCACGGGTGCACGTCTGGCTTTGACTTCCATCAGGTTGCTTACCGTCTTTTCGTACAACCGATCGCGCGGCGCTAGGACCACCACCGGCATCTCTTTGTCGATCAAGGCAATAGGGCCATGCTTCATCTCACCTGCCGCATAACCTTCCGCGTGAATGTAAGAAATCTCCTTTAGCTTCAGCGCTCCCTCCAGCGCGATCGGATAGTTGATGCCTCGGCCCAGGAACAGAAAGTTCCGTTTCTTATGATACCGTTTGGCGATAGCGATGATCTCAGCTTCCCGTCCCAGCAACCCCTCAACCAGGGAAGGAATCCGAACTAATCGATCAAGCCACGCCTTCCCATCTACCGCCGTCATTGTTCCGCGGACACGCGCAACATGTAACGCCAACAGATAAAGGGCGGTCAATTGGGCGGTGAAGGCTTTGGTTGAGGCCACACCAATTTCCGGCCCACAGTGGGTATAGAGTACGCCATCGGATTCTCGCGCCAGCGTACTGCCAACAACATTCACAATCGAGACAGCTCTCGCACCCTTTGCCCGCGCCTCTCTGGCCGCAGCCAGGGTATCGGCGGTTTCGCCCGATTGCGAAATTGCAAGCAACAGATCTCCTTTTCCGATCAATGGATCGCGATATCGAAACTCACTAGCAATATCGACCTGGACAGGAATCCTGGCAAGCTCTTCCAGCAAATACTTCCCCACCAAGCCGGCATGCCACGATGTCCCACATGCCACGATCCAAATCCGCTCAACGTCCGCGAAATCACGTGGCGTCAGGCCGATATCGGGCAAATCAGCCTCACCAGCCTCGTAGGAATAGCGCCCGCGCATCGTGTCGAGAATAGCTTGTGGCTGCTCATGGATTTCTTTCAGCATGAAATGTGGATAACCGCTTTTTTCTGCTGACGCCGCGTCCCACGTCACGCGAGTCAGCGGGCGTGACACCGGCCGGCCTTCGATATCCACCACCGTGACATTCTCCCTGCCGATGATCGCCACGTCCCCTTCGTTCAAATAGATAACATCTCTCGTATGGGCCAACATGGCTATCACATCCGATGCCACATAGGCCGCTCGCTCCGTTCGCCCAATGATCAATGGACAGCCAGATCGGGCCGCAATCAATGTTTCAGGCGCTTGTTCGGACATGACGACCAAGGCGTAACTACCTCGGACCTCCCTAACGGCCGAACGAACCGCTTCTGCCAGTGGCTGTCCCTTGGTAAGATATTTGTCAATGAGATGCGCTACAACTTCCGTATCCGTTTCCGATTGAAACTTGTAGCCGTCACGTTCCAACCCGTACTTTAACTCCTGATAGTTTTCGATAATTCCATTGTGCACTAAGACGCACGATTTGGACCGATGAGGATGAGCGTTTTGCTCGGATGGTTTCCCATGGGTGGCCCAGCGAGTATGGCCGATGCCAATCGTCCCTTTAAGTTCCTGCTCTTTGAGCAACTTTTGAAGATTGGCAAGCTTCCCCACGCTCCGTCGCACGGTGATCATACCGTCCTGCAGGACAGCGACCCCTGAGGAATCGTATCCACGATACTCGAGTTTCGCGAGCCCCTCGAGGAGGATGGGAACGGCGTGTTGATCTCCGATATAGCCTACGATGCCACACATGACTGTCTCTATTTCCTCCCTTCCTTCGACGACGCGACCTGACCGACGCGAGCATGTTCATGCAACCCTTCCTGCACGGCTGCAGAGTGTCGCTCCACCATCAGACGTCGTTTCATCGCCCAACCGGCGCGATTGTCTTGCGGCGTTCTGGCAATCGCCAACGCCTCGGGTGGCACATCTTTTGTGACAGTCGTCCCCGCAGCAATCACTGCTCCATTACCCACAGACACGGGCGCCACCAATTGACTGTCACTTCCAATAAACACGTGATCGCCGATTAGTGTTTGATGCTTCCGAACTCCGTCGTAGTTACACGTGATCGTTCCAGCCCCGATATTGACCCCTTTGCCGATCTTCGCATCGCCCAAGTAGCTCAAGTGATTGGCTTTCGATTCCTCCCCCAACTCCGTTTTCTTCATCTCCACGAAGTTGCCGATCCGAGCCTTTCGGCGAACCAGCACCCCCGGACGAAGATGAGCAAACGGTCCTACTACCACATCATCTTCGACTAATGACTCCTTCAGCACACAATGATCCAGTATCTCCACCCGATTGCCCACCTGGCAATCCACCAGCCGACTATGGGATCGAACGACACAGTCCTCTCCAATTTCCGTCTTGCCTTCGATCGTCACATAGGGATAGAGGATCGTATCTTGGCCAATTGACACGTCGGCATCGATCCAAACAGAATGAGGGTCGATCATGGTGATGCCTTCGTTGAGCCAACGATCACGAATCTGCCGACGGATGATGCGCTCCGCCTCAGCCAATTGTGCTCGGGTGTTGACCCCCAGTCCCTCTTCAGGATTCCGCAGCCGTACGGCGCAAACACGACGCCGTTGGGCAACTGCCAGGGCGACAATATCTGTCAAATAGTATTCGCCCTGGGCGTTCCGCGGTTGCACCTGTTCGAGAGCAGGAAAGAGAAAGTCTGCCGACACCACATAGGTTCCCACGTTAATTTCCTTGATGCCGCGTTCCATTGGGGTCGCATCCCGATCCTCGACGATTTTGAGCACCTCCGCTCCCCCTGACC
>JANDJK010000144.1 GCA_024330925.1 Nitrospira sp. | reverse complement strand
CAGCAGTTGACCTCCCTGCCGAACTCGTCATTACGAAAGCATGGTTTGAGGCTGCTCCGGTTCAACGACCAGGTCCTATGAAGCGGGGCCTGTGGGTCTGGGACCTTCAGAAAGCGCAGCAGCAAGCCGATCAGATAGGAAAGACCTGCCGGTCAATCGGGTGCCGACGGCTTTCGGTCCAGATGCCTCCGGCCGGCGAGTCGGTTTCTGTGTGGCGAGCCTTCTGCTCGCTGGTCCGCCGTTGGCGCGACGAGGGGCTTGAGGTGTTTGGACTCGATGGATGGCCGGAAGCGGCGGTGAATCCTGATCGCCTGTTGGCAGGCATCCGACGGCTGATGGTCGAGTGCGACGATGTTCTTCCTGCCGGGCTGCAAGTGGACATCGAGCCCTATCTGCTTCCGGAGGCCAGGCTTGGACAGGAACGGTATCGTGATTATTTGACCGCGCTTACCAAAATCCGCCGGGTGTTGCCGGCATCCCTCTCTTTCTCAGTCGTGGTGCCGTTTTGGTTTACCCACCTGTCGGTTGAAGGACGCTCGTTGGCCTTATCTGTGTTCGAGGTCGCTGATGAGGTGGTGGTGATGAGTTATCGGGTTGAGGGGGCAGAGGCCCGAGGGCTCGTCGAGGACTGGGTTCGTTATGGAGCGTTGCTTGGGAAGCCGGTGTGGGGAGCGCTGGAAACTCGCCCCCTGCCTGATGAACGACACCTGGTGCTCAGACAAGTGGCGCGAGCTGAGGAAGCCACGGCCTTTCTTGATCGTTCGAGCGGGCGGCTGGTGTTGGATGCTCCTGGGTCGGACCGTCCCGGGCTGGTGTATTTCGCCGAGACTGATCGGTATCAGGTGCCAGGGGCGCGGCTCAGTTTTGCCGGCCGTTCTAAAAAAGCGGTCCGGCAAGCGATCGAGCAATGGGCCCTAGAGTCCGGCCACGCGACTGTAACCGGCCTGATGGTCCATGACTGGGAGGGCTATGAACAATTACCGTGATGTTTCGGAGTCAGGCGACTCCTCTCGTGTGGATGACGGCGCGGCCGATCAGCGGGCAAGACGGCGGCCCAGCCTGTTTACAGTGGTATTGATGGCGACCGGTATCGTGATCGGCTGGTGGATCTGGACCGACCCGTCAGCGTTGCTGACCTTGCAGGGCCATCGCATGGTGGTGTTACCGGGACTGTCCGGCCCCTCGATACCGTCCGTTCTTTCTGATGAGCCTTCCACTCCATGGTCTCGATACGCAGAAGGCGACGTTCATCGGTTGGCGGTGCTGTTGACTGATCCTCGGTCCAATTGGTTGGAACTGGTTCACGGATTGAAAGCCAAGGGCATTCCGTTTGTGCTGACCGATCAGCCGGAGCGGGCCCTTCGCCATCGGGTGATTTTGGTCTATCCGATCCTCTCCGGAAAGGTTCTAAGCCGGGAGGTGATTCAACAGTTGGCAGCCCACCCACGGCAGGGCGGCACGCTTATCGTTTGTGGGTCGATCGGTGGCGGTCTTGAAGAGGTGTTTGGCATTCAAGAGGCTTCGGACAGTCGGTTACCGATCGCGCTGCTCTTTCATGGCGATCCCTGGTTGTTGCGCGGAGATGCTGCTGAGCGTCACTGGACGATTCCGCTGCGCCATCCGGCCGGGGCCGATCCGCCGATCGGCGTGACGCGGTATCGCCCCTCATCCGCCACGACGTTGGCTTCCTATGAGGACGGTTTCGCTGGGATTGTGCAACGACCGATCGGCCCAGGATGGGCGATGGCGGTGGGCGTCGATATCGGATACCTCTTGTGGCGGGGACATACCTTACGGGCTGAAGGCTTTTCGGGGTCGTTTAACAATCGATTTACTCCGGGGATCGATGGGCTGCTTTTGTTGTTGGAAGCGGTGTACCGTCGAGGGGAACCTTTGGCCGTCACGCTTGATCCGACGCCCGATGGCCGAACCATGACCGTGTTGTTGACGCATGATGTGGATGCCCAAACCTCGATGCACAACGCCCTGACTTTTGCCAAGGAAGAACAAGCCCGGGGGGTGCGGGGCACCTTTTTTATCCAAACCAAGTACATCCGTGATTTCAATGACGAGGTCTTTTTGACTGATCAGTGGATTGCAGATCTGAGGACCTTGGCCGCCATGGGAATGGAAATCGGCAGCCACACGGTGGCTCACTCGAAGGTGTTTGACCAGTTCCCGATGGGAACGGGAACGGAGCGGTATCCCGAGTATCGGCCGATTGTCACTGGCCGGCTATCAGCCAAGGGCGCAACGGTGCTCGGCGAACTGCGGGTGAGCAAGTTTTTGTTGGAGGCCCTTGCTCCTGGCGTCACCGTCCGGTCGTTTCGGGCGGGGGAGCTGGCGTACCCGCTTGGTCTGCCCCAGGCGCTGGTGGCGACGGGATATCGCTACAACTCGACGGCGACGGCCAATACAGCCTTGACCCACTTGCCGTATCGGCTGATGAAGGACCGGATGGATGTAGTCGAGGTCGATCAATATGAATTTCCCGTCTCCGTCGAAGACGAAGAGCTGCCGCCGCTCGGTGAGCGGTTACCTGACGCCTTGAAACTGGCCGAACAGATGAGTCGATACGGTGGGGTCCTGACGGTGCTCATCCATCCGAACATTCTCGACCACAAGTTACGATTCGAGACGGGCTTGATTGATGCGTTGAGGCAAACGGCTTGGATCGGCGCACTCGATGAATTTGGGGATTGGTGGAAGGGGAGGGATCAGGTGCGAGTGGAGGTGGCGGTAACTACAGAAGGCGTTCAACTGCGCGTGGCGGCGCGCGAGGCAGTCCGAGGTCTCACGGTGCTTCTTCCTCCCGGTTGTGCGGCGGTCGGACGACCGAACATCAGCTCGCCGCGCCCCTGGGCCTCAACTGCTTTGGTGATCTCGGTGGACGCCGATTCTCAACAGGTGATCCCCTTGGACGGCTGCCGGCCGGCAGATCGCCGCGAGATCTGAAGGTCGAGCAT
>JANDJK010000143.1 GCA_024330925.1 Nitrospira sp. | reverse complement strand
AGCCGATCGGCTTTACCGCTCGCGGCTTGAGCACGACCCCTCTGACCACGCAAACCGTTCAGCTCCAGAGCCTGCGAGACCCCAATTTGATCTATACGATTTCGCTGGCTCCTTCCGGAAAAGTGACCTGGTGCAATCAAGCGGTCAACCCCTGCCTGGTCCAGTCCGGTTGATGATGGAGCGGATCATGAGGCTCGGCGTATGAGCGTGCGGCGTCAAGAAGATGGATTCACCTTGGTCGAAGTCCTGGTTTCGGCCACCGTGCTCAGCATCGGCGTGCTCGGCATGGCGGCCATGCAGGGGATCTCGTTCACCAAGAATGTGGACGCCAACGATCTGTCCATTGTGACCAACCTGGCTTCCGATATGGTGGAGCGGATTCAAAACAGCCGGCGAAACGCCTGGGCGTACAACGCCGTCAGCACGGCGGGAGGAGGCAACTGCCTGACCGGGGCGATTCCCGCAGCGCAACCGGCTCCGCCGTTTCCCTCGGCGCCGCTCTCGGTGGTGGCCGTTAGAAAGGTGCAAGGCGATTGTGTGCAATGGAGGCAACTGGTTCAAGATTCCAATTTGCTCAATGTGCAAGGAACCGTGACGGTGACGCCGGTTGCGCCGGTTACGGCCGATTCCGCCTCCGTGCTCGTCACCGTCCGAGTCCAATGGAACGAACGGGCGCAGGGACAGAGGCTGCGGCAGGTGACATTTCAAACCCAGATTGTGCCGGAGTGAACGACGCAATGCGACGCACCGGATTGCATGACGGAGCCGTCGAGAGCCGATGGGAACAGGTCGGTCAGCGAGGCTTCACCTTGACGGAGGTGATGGTCGCCGCGGCCATGACGACAGCCATCTTGGCCGCGGGATTTGCGGCCGTCACGATGACGCAGAAAACCACGCGCATGACCAGCCAAGTGGGGCACACCCAAGCGACCGTGCGGAACGCGCTCGACATGATTGCGGCGGATCTCAAAGTAGCGGGGTTCGGTCTTCAAGGTCTGTTAGCGGCGGGGGGAGGCCTGGGCACAGTGGGGGGCTGTCGCATCAACAATACGCCGGTCGCAGTAGTTCCCACAGACAACAATCCGGCCGGGCCGGATACAGGCCCTGACCGGATTTCCATCGTGGTGCCGATGACCAATTCCGTGGCGGCGGCTGGACCCCTCTGGCAGGTCTGGGTTCCGCCGGCCGGGACGATCGGCGGGCCGAACATCCCCATTACGAATGTTCCGCTCCCTGCCGGCGCCATTACTGCCATGGAACAGGCGGTGGGAGGAGCGGCACTGCTCCCCGGCATGAGTGTGTCGATTGCCGGCACCGCGGGGTCGGTGATCCAAAACGCCGGAGGAGGCGGCCTGGTGCTCAATCCGCCTCTTCCAGCACCGATTCAGTTTGGGACCGGTACGCAAGTATACCTGTTGCAGTGCATCACCTATCAGGTCATTCCCCCGCCCGACACTTTCAATCTCTGTCAAGGCAACGCGCCCTGTCTGGTTCGGGGCGCCGTGCCGGTCACGTTAGTTCCCGCAGGCACAGCTCCCAACTGTAACCAAGCCGGTTCGACCTGCGTGCCCATCATGGATGGCGTGGAGGATTTACAACTGGCCTATGCCTGCGATGGATGTAGCCCCCTCGTCAATGGAGGCAATCCCGATGGCCAGATCGACGACCTCAACGGCAGCAACTCCTTTGACCAAGGGGACTTCATCACGAACCGCGATTGGTTCGGCACCGGCGCGCCGTTTGGCACGTACATGACGCCCGACAAGATCCGGCTGGTGCGCGTGACGCTGGTGGCTCGGCAGGTGAGGGCCGATCAAGGATTTGGCGAGGCCAATCAGGTCGTGGTGCATACAGGTGTGAGCAGCGGCGCGATGGGCGGCGGGATCAACGGCGGCATCCTCACGGTAAGCGATCACAACCATGCGGATGGCCTGTTTGTAGCGGGCGACAACGGGACTCCGGCACAACAGCAGGCCTATCTGCAACTGCGGCGGCGCATCCTCACTCGCACGGTCGAATTGAGGAATCAGAGGTACTAGATGGCGATAGATGAAGAAAGCCGTCGTGGAGCCAAGCTCCTTCTCACACAGGACGATCGGGGTCTCGCCCTGCTGGCGATGATGATCATCCTGTTGCTGGCCGGTGTGCTTGGCGTAGCAGCCTTGACCATGACCGGGATGGAAAACTCCATGGCCGGCGCCGTACGCATGGTCGAAGAAGGAACCCATGCGGCCGAATCCTGCATCGGGGCCTCGGTCAACGTGATCCAACAAAGCATCGATGTGGGAACCGTTCCCGCGTCGCTTATTGCACCCACCGGGCCTGTGCCGGCCGGCAATGCGGTGTCTCTCGGTGAGGAGATCAACGGTGTGCGGGCCAACGACCCGGACGTCGCCGTCGGAGCTGGCAGTCAGCCGAACATCGTCATGAACGTCAATAATTACGTGGTCAACGGCGACATCGATTTTCAGTACCGCAAACAAAAGAGCGGCGGAACGGCCAGCTTGGCATCCGGCTACGATGGCACAGGAACGGGTACCGCGTCGGTGGACATGTTCTATCGCATCGACTGCACGGCGCAAAACACTGCAACGGGAGCGACAAGTCGTGTGATTGCGGTCTATGACTGTCTGGCGACCGGTGATGGCTGCACCAGGCGGACGTATTAGCAAAGACGTTTCACAACCGAACCATCGATCCTGCTGACAGGAGGCGACCAACAATGAAAACAGTTTTGACACGGAGACGGATGCAGAGAGTCCTCGGAATGAGAAGGGTGGGAACAACACTGTGGCCCGTGGTGTGCTGCGTCGCCGTTGCTGTGGGCGGCGTGGCCGGATGGCAGGGGGTGACACCGTCCATCGCCATG
Source organism: Nitrospira sp. (assembly GCA_024330925.1). GTDB lineage: Bacteria > Nitrospirota > Nitrospiria > Nitrospirales > Nitrospiraceae > Nitrospira_D. The sequence continues at coordinate 104 of JANDJK010000143.1, read as the reverse complement.
GCTCAGTCTCGCCCCATGGTGGTCGCCGGCCTGCCGTACAACGGCATGGTCACAGATGTGCGTGAGCGGATGATCGAAATAGACGGTCGTCTCTACATGTGTGA
>JANDJK010000142.1 GCA_024330925.1 Nitrospira sp. | reverse complement strand
TTTACGTTGTTTGCCCAGACGCCTCCTGGCTATCCACCGAGCCAAGTCGCTTTCCAGGGCTACTTCATCTCCTTGGCGCGACAATGCCACCCCTCCCCCTTCACACCACTGATGGCAACTTCGAGTTGTTTCGCAGTGGTCTTGTCGTCCTCAACCGTTACGATCACATGACCTTTCATACTTTTGAAGTCAACCGCCTTGACGCCGGACACTTTTTTGACCGCCGATTCGACTTCGCCCCAATATAAATCGCAATAACTTCCCCCGAGCATCAACGTGATCTTCCGCTCCGCCGCCTGAGCAGGTTCGAGAGCACTGTACAAGACACCCGTCGCAATAATTGCGGCCACGATTTTCTTCATGAATTCCCTCCTTGAAACATTCATCCCTCACACTAACCTCGCACCGAGGTCTGACATTCTACAGACACATATGGCTGATGAACCTTCTTAAAAAAGGGAGGGAGTCGGAGGGAGGCCGCCTCCGACTCCCCACGCAGGCCTAGAGGAAGGGAGGTGCCGACCCTCCAGACCTGAAATCAGTTTTCCTTGTAATGACTACTCCGCTTCCGGACTGCCTTCCTCGGTGTATGGCGACGCTGGGGGAAGGAACTGCCTGCCGCTCGACGTTCGCTACCCTGCTCCACCACTGTTCCTTTATCTTGTTGAGACGTCGACTCGGGCCTGAGTTTATCGACCGAAGATCGAAACACTCTGAGACTGTTCCCCCCAATTTTTGTCGCTTGCAATCTGCCTTCATCGATCCATCGATAAACTGTCCATTTACTAACCCCAAGCAACTCGGCCACTTCCCGCACCTTGAGCAACACTTGATCACCTCTTACCACCCCAGTCCGGGAGACCAGGCAAAGGGGGGAGCGCCCAACCTGCACTCCCCCCTTTCGGAACGGTGGAAGGAGGCCACCAGGAACACCCGTTCCGATCACCGACAGGAGACTCGTTGCCTGGCTTTCACCACACAGCGCGACATCAGTGATGACGATAAACCACCATCCTGATGAACAACCTTAACCCGCCTGCTGGAGACATCACTCAAGAACGAGAGCGGATTCAACCCTCTGAAGTTGAGGGAGAGGAGGAGCGCGCGGATACAGAGACGAGGAATGACAAATCGAATCTATTGGATAGGAAGACTCGCCAGGTTCATATGCAACAGGAGCATACGAGGTGAATGTCGCCTGAACCGGAACTTCAGACTGAGACGAAACCTGACATGCCCAGGAGCACAAAGAGGAATGAGTGGCATTGTGATCATGGTGTTCATGACCGCCGGCGTTCGCCGAAGCATCGAGCGCAGGAGCGCACAAGGCCATCAAACACACCAGCCCCACATAAGTCACAGCGGTCAAACCTGCGATGACCATGCGTCTCTCGATGTACCTCAAGAGCCCCATACACGATCTCCTAAGCATGCGACTCGTTATACGTGCTCTTTTCTTTGCTGTCTACCGATGCCTGCCACTCCTTGCAACAGAAAATTTGGTGAGGTGAGCGCTTTCAAGGAAAACAGTCGCAGTTAATTCAACATGCTCGGCTGGCCAACGGTTACTAACGCTTGTTCCGCACCCACTTTCCACGGCCATTCCTCTTTCCAGTGATCAGCCGTGCCGATCTGCTTGAGCAGCTTGAACTTGAATCCTACACCTTTAATAGCCACAATCGCACAACTACGGTCAGCATCACGATCAAGCAAACGACGGAGGGCATGGATATGAACATCCAAGGCATGTTGACTGATTGCAAACCCAGCCCCCCAAACATAATCGATCAGTTCCCTTCTCGAAAACACCTTGAAAGGCGAACTCATGAAGGCCTGCAGGATTCTGAACTGTGTGGCAGAAAGGTGAACAGGTTTTCCCGCAACCGTCAGTTCGCGTCGATCGGCATCCAAGCAGAGATGGCCAACCTGATAGAACCCCCGCCGAGCTAATGCGTACCCCGCTCGACGGCAATATGCTTCGACCACAGCAAGAAACAATCGGTGGCCGTCTCGGCAGGCATACACACCGTCAGCTCCCCGCTCCAGGTCACTCAGAATCGCATCGTCGCTTTCGTCCATGTCGTGGGGAATCAAGGTCACAAGAGGAACACGTGACAAGGATTGTTCCGTACGGAGGATTTCCCAGCCCTCAGTCCGTCGATCAACCAAGAGCAACAGAGGCGGCTCGCGGCGGATCGCCGCTAACACGGTGGCAACCGACAGAGCCGTGCGACACTGATACCCCATCCCCTGAAGCCGATCTCCAAGGTCAGTCTTCAAAGTTTGATCTGCCGATATCAGGAAGATGACGCCGAGACGGACCCTGTCAGCTTGAGTGGACAATGAGCCCGCCCCCCGTTCCTGTGGACAGGTCAGTGTTTGTCGTCGCACCACTATCCCGACCATCCCAGACAGCCCAGACCAAAACAGAATGATAGCGGCGGGCAGAGGAACCTGTTCCGTCTTTGAGCGTCCGACAGAGACAGTTTCTCCCTTCAACGGGAAAGACCACCAGGCAAAAGACGGTAGAGTAGGAAGCGAAGGGATCCATACAGACAATCCCCCTATGCCAGACAATCGGCCAAAGGGATTGCCCTGCGCAGGCCACTCACCTGGCTCCGCCATGCGCAGCTTCAACCCTGGGAACCTCTCTGATATCTCGAATTCTGTGTCCAGCAGTCCCTCTTGGGCCTGGTCAGCTTGGACTCGATCGGTCGTCTGCCTCAGCCAGCCGAGTTGCCCCCCTCTCTCTTCCGCTACTCCTCCAATACCGTCGGTTTCTTCGTTTATCCAGCCTTTCGCCTGCATGGATACATTCATCACGGCAGCATGGCTCTGCGAGGGACCAAGCCCATTAACAGTCGCTGCCAACACTACAGCAAATAGAGCCCACACTATTTGGACGTTTCGCCTATCCCCCTCCATATACCCTTCCCCGTGAGGCCGTGACGCGGCAGCACTACCTACCTCTGCCGTTCTCATGTTCCCACCAACAGAGAAAAATGGCCCGGAGAGTTTTGTCATCTCTCCGAGCCATCATTCGGGCGTAGTTCGACTAGATCGCTCTCCTGCGACGGGCCAAGCCGGCCAAACCGACGAGGCCGGTTCCAAACAAATACACCGCCGCAGGAACCGGGACGGGAGGCGGCGGAGGAGCAGACCCGAACGTA
>JANDJK010000141.1 GCA_024330925.1 Nitrospira sp. | reverse complement strand
TGCGTGACCAGGACAAGAGTGGTTCCGAAGTCTTGGTGAAAGGAAAGCAGGAGATCGATCACCTGCGCACCGGTTACACTATCGAGATTTCCCGTTGGCTCATCAGCCAGGAGAATGGCTGGACGGCAGGCAAACGCACGGGCCACGGCGACCCGTTGTTGCTCCCCGCCTGATAATTGCACCGGATAATGATCCATGCGATCTGATAGCCCTACAGCCTTCAGGAGCTCAACGGCGCGTTCGGTAGCATGCTGAGCCTCGCTTAACTCAAGGGGAACCAGCACATTTTCTAACGCTGTCAGGGTAGGGATGAGGTGAAAGGATTGGAAAATGTAGCCGATGTGGTGAAGCCGGAATCGAGTCAGTTGCTTTTCCGAAAGGGTCGTGATGGTGGTCCCATTGAGCGTAATAGTGCCGCTTGTGGGGCGATCAAGACCCGCCATGAGTCCCAGGAGGGTGGATTTCCCACTGCCAGAGGGTCCGACAATGGCGACGGATTGTTTGGCAGGAATCTCAAGCGAAATCTCCTTCAGAATTTCCACCGGCCGACCAGCCGCATTCAAGGTCATGGACACGTTCTGTACCAGAATCATAGTAAAGAGATATCACCGCTCTGTGGATGATCGATGGAGAGAATATTATACTGTACCGACAACAGTAAGGGGCTAGGGTCTCCTCTCATGACAAAGAACCGATACGTTTGTCGACTTGGCCTTGTGGTCATAGCTGCTCTCTTCTCCGGGGACCTTCTGCAAGGGCATGCCTCATCTGGGACGGGAGAAGACAGACCACGAATCATTGCGTTTGGTGATAGTCTCACCGCCGGACTCGGGGTCACAAGAGAAGAAGCCTATCCAGCTCAGCTACAAAGGAGGCTCGAGGAACTCGGTTTTCAGTATCAAGTCATCAATGCTGGTGTCAGTGGTGAAACGACAGCAGGTGGGCTTCGACGTGTAACCTGGGTGCTGTCAGCTAAACCGGAGATCGTCATTCTGGAGTTGGGTGCGAACGACGGATTAAGAGGATTGGGGCTTGATCAGACGAGGGATAACCTCGCCAACATTATTCGACAACTCTTGCAAGCCCATGTGACGGTCATTTTAGCCGGTATGAAACTCCCCCCGAACTACGGAGAAGAGTATACGAAACAGTTTGAATCCCTGTACCCAGCATTGGCTACACAATATCGCCTTCCTCTTATCCCCTTTTTTCTGGAAGGAGTCGCCGCCCACCCCGCTCTCAATCAAGCCGATGGTATTCATCCCACAGCTGAGGGTTATAAGATTGTTGCGGAGCAGGTACTCAAAGTGCTGATCCCAGTTTTGGAGGATCACCAGCGGAAGGCAAGAAAAACGGGATCTCACCCCTTGGCCTTCCGTCCCCCATCTACTCTCTCTTCCGACGACCCTCAACCCCTCATTTCCCTCGGAGGAGGGGAGGGAATACGTGGCGGCTTGCAGTGGTGAGGAGCTCAGGACTTCTTAAAAAAGGTATCATAGACACCGTAGCCGAGAACTACGGCAATCAACGTGTAATAAAAGGCAGTAATACCACTGTAGTCCGGTGCTCCTTCAGGGGCATTCGCCAACACCGGAAGGGGGGCACTCAGCCATGTGGCTATCGCAATTAATCCACTCTCTTTCCAGTATGCTTTCATAGTTGTCCTCCAAAGCAATGAGACGCGCCAACGAGGACTCCCTTACTCAGGGAGAGGACGCATTGTACTGAAACGAAGAGATAGTGTGCAAGAGGTGATGTGGGAGAAGACGGAAAGGAGGAAACGCAATGGATAGCCCCCAGCGGACGCCTTTCGCTATTTATTGGCATTCGCTTGGTTAAGTGACAGGTGAAGGAGATCGGTCAATTCATGGAAGGACATGGTAAGCGAATCTAGATGGGAGGCCTTCTCAAGGAGATCGTGCGCGGCCGATCGAATCTGCGCCTCCTGTCCAATGAGGTCCCTGATCAAACTGGAAGCATGGCCGAGAAGTTCTTGGTAGCGAGCCACATCACGCTGCAAAGTCTGGATGGCAAGGTGGGCGGCTTTTGTCTCTGCGATCGACGCTTGAAGTTGCTGGGACAGTCGGTCGAGGTAGGCATCGCGATCTCTCATTTCTGTCTGAAGGTTTTGCAATGCCTGCTGGTTTTCGCGCTGGTGAACTTCCAAATTGGTAATGGTGGCGATCCAGCTAGAGACAACGCCGGGGGGTAACTGAGGGGGGGAGGGGAGGTCGGCACCACTCTCCATCGCTTTGAAGGCTGGCTCAAGCCAGGCTACGAATTGCAAGACCTCGCTCAAGGTGACATTGGGCACCGTCGATGAAGCCGGGGGTGAAGGGGGTATCGGATCGGCATCCTCTGAGGAGGAAGGGCTAGTCTTGGCTTTTTGTGGTTGTCGCCGTTGAGTCCATCGATGGTATTCAAGTAGAGCCGCGATACAATGCCGACACATGGGTTCTTCGGAAAGCGTACAGGAACATTTCGAAAGCAGGTGACCATCCTTCAGTCTGATCGTCTGCTCGTAGAGGCCTGAATAGCCAATGATGGCTGCCGCGATCTGTCTGTCGTCCGCCTCAACGATGCGGACGCGGTTCTCCGCGACATACTGGCGTCCCCTATGGTAGGCGTTGGGTGTGGCGATGGACTCGATCATGTGAGGATCTAACAATCCCAATCGGTCGGCGCTACACACAATTTTGTACCGCATGGGTTTCGTCCCAATGGTCTTTGCTTGCAAATGGTCTTAGTCTGCCGAGGCTGGTCGGTGCTGTCAAGGAAGGAAGATTTTTTAAAGGCAAGATAGCAAAGCAACGGAGGAATACCGAGGGATGTTATCGGCACCGTGAGGACGGACCCTTTTTGCTCATTGGCGTCAACCAGATATAGTCCGCAATCCGTTCACGCATTTGTTCGCGGAGCTCGTCGGTTTTGCTGCCATCGAATGACAAGAGATAGACGGTCGTCTGCTTGACTTGGCCAGCAAGACGTCTGGCCACCCGTTGAGGAACGGGCAGTCCGTATTGGATATGGCCTCCTCCCGTGTAACTTACGATGATCCGACGGGTCTTTTCCTGAGATCGGCGCAGGTCGTTCAAACTTGTCGCGATCGTCATGGCCATGCCCTCGTCGCGAACCATCGACGCCTCGTACATGGATTGAAAGTGCTCCGTGCTTCCTCCTCCATGACAGCGCTGAAT
>JANDJK010000140.1 GCA_024330925.1 Nitrospira sp. | reverse complement strand
GTGGAAGTCTTCCCCACCCCTCTCGCTCCGGTGAAGAGGAATGCATGGGCGACCCTCTTCTGTGCGATGGCATTTTGCAGGGTCTGTGTGATGGGGCGTTGTCCGATAACATCTTCAAAAACTTGCGGTCGCCACTTTCTGGCAAGGACGAGATAAGACATCGGTTTATCTTTTGCTTTGAGCGATCGATTTCTTTTAGCTGTTGATAGCCAGGCACCCCTGCGGCACACAAAGAGGACTACTACCGTTGCTTCCTTCCGGACCTGGCGGGGTTTGTAATCATTTGTTGCGCAGGACCCGGCTATCAACAGGATTCATGACAAATTCCCGATTCCAGCCTAATCACCGACCATCATAACATGCTTTTCCCAGGTTTTCATCAGGAATCGTGTCCCCGGCAGGGTGTTTTTATCCTACGTAATAGGTCCGATTATATCGAGTACTTAAGCGCCTCTCTGGACAATCCTCCCCCAATGTGCTATATAGACTACCAAGCCGTACTTCCTTCCCCCGGGAGCAACCACCTTGAACTTGGCAGAGATCTTTGTCCGTCCCGTTCATCCATCCGAAGAGCAGCGCTTCCAGGAACTGATGCAACGGCACCACTACCTCGGTTCATCCCCTAAGATCAGTGAAACCCTCTGGTACGTCGCCCTGTGGCAGGAGCAATGGATCGCTCTTCTAAGCTTTTCTGCCTCTGCCTTGAAATGTGCGGCACGGGACCGATGGATCGGTTGGGACGTGCGCCATCAGTTCGATCGGTTGAAGTTGATCGTCAATAACAGCCGCTTCCTCATCCTGCCCGATTGGCATTTTTCAAATGTAGGCTCACGCATTCTGTCCTTGTGTGAAAGGCGTCTGAATCAAGATTGGCAGAAGGTTTTTGGACATCCCGTGGTCTTGCTGGAGACCTTTGTGGACCCTCAGCGCTTCCAGGGAACCGTTTATAAGGCCTCCAACTGGCTCTGCGTCGGTCAGACCAAAGGCTTCCGTCGAATTCGTTATGGCTACACCACGACGGCTTCCTCTCCCAAAATGGTCTTCCTTAAACCCTTGCATCCCAATGCCCGGGCGCTGTTATGCGGAGCCATTCTTGACCCCCCTTACCGAACAGGAGGAACGAAGATGAAGCTCAAGGCCAAGCAGATGGAATCGCTCCCCTCGTTCTTCGCCCACATCCCCGACCCCCGCCGTGCCCAAGGTCGACGGCATCGACTCAGTACGGTTCTGGCCATTGCCGCTGGAGCCAGCCTGTGCGGCATGCGGGGCTACGTGGCGATCTCGGATTGGGCCAAAAGCTTGGGTCAAGCCGCCCGACGGCGCTTCGGCTGTCGCTGGGTCAAGAACCGTTACGTCGTTCCAAGCATGTCGACCATCCGCGATGTGTTGATCCGTGTCAATCCGGCCGATCTGGATCAAGCCCTGCAGCGCTGGAACCAAACCTATGCCCAAGAGGATGAAAGTCTTGCCCTGGATGGCAAAACCATGTGTAACGCCATCGATGATCAAGGCCATCAAACCCATGTGCTAAGCCTGGTTGGGCATCAAAGCAAGATCTGCTACACCCAAAAAAAGTGGGGACCCTGCCTGTAAAAGACCATGAAGAGGCCAAACGGACTAATGAGATCAAGGTGGCCATTCCGCTCCTTGAGAGCGTCGATATAGAGGGCAAGGATGTGACGGCCGATGCCCTACTGACTCAGCGAAAGTTGGCCGAGTACCTGGTCACGAAGCGTCATGCCCACTATTACTTCATCGTCAAAGGGAACCAGCGCGGCATTCTGGAAGATGTCGCCCTATGGTTCCAGGACCGCAAGGAGCCGGATTTCGTTCAGTACACGCCTCCGGATCATGGACGAATCGAGGTCCGAAAGATTTGGACTACCACGGAGCTTAATGACTACCTTGACTTTCCCCATGTCGGACAAGCCTTTGTCATCGAGCGACATTGTATAGATAAGAAGACTGGCAAGACGTCTTGTGAGATCGCCTATGGGATTACCAGTCGAAGGCCAGAGGAAGCCTCCCCGGAGCGTGTCCTGAACGTCAACCGTGGCCACTGGACGATCGAGAATAGTTGTCACTACATCCTGGACTGGGATTACGACGAAGACCGGAGCCGAATCCGTACCGGTTACGGTCCTGAAAACATCACTCGACTTAGACGATTTGCCATTGGCGTCATCAAATCCAAAGGGGTAAGGAGCGTCGCACAGAAAATGCGAGAACTGACGCGCAATGTCCGGTTGGTCTTTGACTACCTGAGGATGACGGAAAACTCCTGCGCCGCTGCTCGGGTTTGAAACCCAGCAGGAAAGAAAAAGGCAATAACTCCGTTCTTTGAAATTGCAACGGAATGCACCTCTGCCCAGAGAGGCTTCTAATGCTTCGCAAAGCGGCCTTCTACCACATTTACTGACGAACGGCCACCGCGGATTCAGGAGGCCCTTCCACTTGGTTTGCGGTCGCCAGTGGTCCACCGTTGGAGAATTCCACTCGGAGGCCTCCTCTCCACTGGAAAATTCCGCGTCTCAAATAGAACAAAATCACCGTGGCCGAATTCCCTTGACAAAGAGGAGAGGGTATAGTACCAATGGAGGCTATGCTGGGGCTGGGCAGGGCTTCAGGGAAAGGAGAGGATCATGTACGGATGGCGAGCACGCATCGGAAGCATCACTGCAACCCCTACGGAACACTTTGCTTACGAGTTTTACAAGATCGCACCGCCCGGGGTCGTCTGTGTCCCTACCTGTGTGTATGTGGACCGGGTGAACAAGGAGGAGCTCGACAAACAGAGGGAGCAGCTCCTCGGGGTCGTCAGAGGTCTGGCCATGGCCGAGGTGGACTACATCATTGTGGGCGGAGCGCCCATGATCTTTGTTGCCGGATTCGGCGAGGATAAGCGTCTCCTGGCCGAGATCAAGAAGATCACGCCCATTCCTGCAACGACCGATATCACCTGCACCATGGATGCCTTCAATCACCTCGGGGTTAAGAAGATCGCCATTGCCACCCCCCTTCAGGACGCGGTCAATCAAAGATTGAAGGCGTACCTTGAACATGAAGGGTACCGGGTATTGACCATCAAGAATCTGAACATTCTTCGAAACATCGACATCAGCCGGCTTCCTCAGGAGGCGTCCTACAAGCTTGCCCGGGAGGCGCATCTTGCAGCTCCGGAGGCCGAGGCAATTTACCTTCCCTGTGCGGTCTGGCCGGTCATGGAGAACGTCGACGCCATGGAACGGGACTTTGGAG
>JANDJK010000016.1 GCA_024330925.1 Nitrospira sp. | reverse complement strand
AGCCGGATTTGTTGTTCATCTCGACGGCACGGCTGTCGATCGTCACCGACATCAACGTGCGGGGAACGCCTGATCTCATCGTTGAAATCCTCTCAGAGGCCACGCGCAAGAAGGACGAAGTCACCAAACGCAAACTGTACGAACGGTACGGAGTGCAGGAATACTGGCTCGTGGACCCAGAGCTGGAAATGGTCAAAGTCCTTCGGTTGAGCGGCAACCAGTATGTGCGAGCCGCCGAACTTTCAAAAGAAGCCCACGATGTTTTGACGACCCCGCTGCTGCCCGGCTTCTCTCTTCCGCTCGCCGAGATCTTCGACTGACACCGCGAGAGCGGCTCTGAGCTTTCCCATCTTTCCCTCGTGTACTCTCTCACAACAAAGACAGAATCCGCATTGATTCACGACTCCCCAATGCTGTGGAGCGGTATTGGGTAGGGTCAAGCCGGACAACGCTCAGACCAACTCTTGACGTCCTTCCTACACCTGCTAGGCTTTCAGAAGCGGAGCGTACAGTCCGTGTCCTCTATCCGTCGATAAGTGAGGGATGTCTCGCAACCATGGCCGGAGGCCAGATGAAGCGATCAGAATCTTGGGTTGCGATGGTGGGCGGTCTCCTGCTGTTGACGGCGGCAGGTTGTGCCATCAGCCACAAACCAGAAGGCGAAGCTTACGAGCTCCCGTCGCTCCGTATCGTCTTTCTGGATCGCCCTCACATTCAGGCGAAGTATGAGGAGATTACCGGGCAATCGGGGGTCATGCCGACGCCGCGATTGGTACTGGACCCCCAGCGACGGAAAGAAGTCGTCGTCGGTTTCTACGATTACCACACCCGCACCATCTATTGCCCGAAGATGGATTTTGAAGTCTGCGGGCACGAGCTTCACCACGCCGTGCTGGGCCGCTTTCACCTGGAATAATCACCCGACGGGCGGTCTCCTCCACTATCAGTTCAGCCGTACAATCCGCCCTTCAACCGAGGCGGAAAAGGGTTGCGGGAGGGCCTGGATGTAGGCGATCAGCGCGTCCAAATCCAGCGGTCCCCCCATTCTGGTTCGTCCCTCCAGCAAGACAGTGAAATTATCGCCGCCGGCAGCGAGAAAACTGTTGACCGTGACGGTGTAGGTCGCCAGCCGATCAATGGGCACGCCATTGCGTGACACGTCGACAATCCGGTCACCGATCGGTCGGTTACTGTCCCAGATGTAGGTCAAGCCCGAGGTCTTGAGGATGCGTGGGAACGGCTGATTGGCCCACTGTTGGTTCAGCAAGTCGTAGATCTGCTGGCCCGTCAGTTCCATCCGAACCAAACTGTTGCCGAACGGCTGAATCGTAAAGAGCTGTCCGTACGTGACCGGCCCGGCAGCCAAGTCGGCACGAATGCCTCCCGGATTCATGAACGCGAAGTCGGTTCCCAACGCCGCCCGCTGGGCGTCGGCGATCAGATTCCCCAAGGCCGACTCGCCGCTCGGACTTTCCGCTCTCACGAAATCCGTCGCCGCCGTGCCGATCACACGGTTGACCAAGGGGGCCACAACCGCCTGTGCCCGTTCAACCAATTCGGCCACTCGCGGATGGGGCGTGAGCCCCTGACAAGGAGGCAATCGCGCGTTCCGCATCAGCAGATGACACAGGCCCTTTCAATCCTCGCGGCAACTGCGCTACAGTGTTGGCGAGCCCCCGTAGCTCAGTCGGATAGAGCAGCGGTTTCCTAAACCGCGGGTCGCACGTTCAATTCGTGTCGGGGGCACCAAATATCTCTCTCCCATCAGGTTCTCCTCCTCCCTCTAGCTGAGATAGTTTTCAAAGGTTCCTCAGACGACGAAACGTATGCACTCTGTTGCTTTTTTGAACGTGAGACATCGACACCAGCAAAGAATACTCCGCCAGTCGCCTTTACCAATAGAGGAGAACGTGGGAGAGAAATTGCAAATCGTTGGGCAAAGGTAGCTCACGACTCGCCGCTCACCAAATCGAGCATTCCATCAGCTACCACTCGAACCTGGAGAGCAGTTTCGTCGGCAAACACGCTGATAGCCTGAAATGATGACAGTTTTCCCCGCATGACTCGATCAGGGGTCAACCGCTGATTGAGCAAGGGAGCAATAAGACTTTGCATTTTCTTCGTGGCCTGCGTCACGCCAATCACCGCTTCAGTAGCAATGAATTCGCGAAACATCGACCGGAAGAGCCAACTAGCCGATTTGCCCAATTGCTGAGCTGTTGCCCTGTCATAGCGCAGGTTTTCAAAATAGACAGTCTGAGTCAACGGATTCAGCCTAGGTTTTCCGACCAAGTACACATGTCCATAGGCATCTCCTCTGAAATCGATCCGTATAACCACCTGATTCCCCCCGTTACTCCTGAGGGCAACATCGGTAATGATAATCGACCGATCCTCATTGGACACCCGCTCCCCCCGTAACCGATTGACAAGCACATCCGAGAGTTTTTGATAGTCCAATCGAACGTCTGTGGCGACACGAAAACCCATGGCAGCCGGGCGAGGATCCATGGGGGGAAGAACCGTGGTCTCAACTCGAGGCTGATCACCAAAGAGGATGATGGGCTTCGCAACAACGTGAATGACATCGTTTAAATGATACCCCTCACTGAGAAGTCCACTATGAGCAAGCCGTTCCACATTGAATACTAACCACGCCTCCGGATCCAGACGGATTGGCTTGTGAAGGACGGTCCACACTGCCTCAACCTGATCTCTGATGGCGGTTTTACTAAGCCGGGCGACCGCCTGTTGCAGACCAAGTCGAATAGCATCGCGCAACATATTTTTGAACTCTTCCACCACCATCATATCATCGCCCCCCAGGGGGCACGGATCGATCATTTGGACAGACACATCGTTGACCGTTGTTGTCAACGTCAAATCAGGAGCAAACTCAACCGCCATGAATCCCCCTATCACCGCCTGGCTCAAGCCCTCGTTGTCGCTGCCACATTGATAAGGAACCCCAGCCGGAACTGTCTTGGGATTAACTTGTATTTTGTATCGGAGCGGTGCACTGACAAAGACGTTTGCTAAGGGTTCTACTCCCTTCCACCAATCACGCAAAGCGGTACTGATGTCTTTCCTGGGGAACAGATTGCCAGTGGATGAGTTGATGGTGAAGTCTCCTCGCTCGGCATAATACTTGTACTCTCTTCCCTGCGGAGTTTTAATACCTCCCACCCACTGATTAAATTGACGGGGGATGACCCGTTCGTCATTGAGAGCATCACGCAGCGATAACAACTCCACACGAACAGGTACACGAATAACAGACTCCACCGTCGCCAAAGCCGATGGCTTCACGGTAGGGTAGGAATCAGGTTCAGAGGGTTCAATGTGAGCCGGCCCCAACGAACAGCCGAAACAGGATAGGGCAACCAACCATGCAACCGAATAGCGTTGATGGCCCCCCCCAGAAGACCAACTATTTCGCTCCATAGGAGTGATACGAGTCCTCATGCAGCCATGTCCCTCCTGTCACTCCTTCCACCTCAAGGTGCTAGCTTAGCAGATATTCCAACCAGTTCGCATCAGCAACTATGTGGCCCCTCACAGCTCATTAACGGAACAAGGTCTTCTCTCTGTCCACATTGGGAAAAATGTTAGCTATCAGCTTGTTGTGAAAATCTGTTGTTTTCTTGTCAGTCTCTACCCATCCCGTTAAACTTTTTTCATCTCGATCGATGGACCCTGCAGAATCCCATGACCAACGAATTCCTATGACGCGCTTGCAAAAAGCCGATACCGTCCGCCCACCGCACCAACCCCACATCTCGGAAAATGTGGCTCAGGGAACAGCTCGGCTTCAAGAAATTCTAGCAGCCATTCGCGATCTCAGTCAGGAAGGATTTCCCTATCAGGACGCCGCCAAGACAAAAGTCGAACTACAAATTCGCGAATGTGTCCGTCAGATTTTTGGCGATCGATCTCCTCAGTTTCGAGCCTTCCGGCATTATCGGCTGCGGGTATCAACCCCTGCTGAAGTGGCTCAGAGTATTGGAGTCATTCAAAATCTCCTCCAAACGATCCAACAGAGACAAACACACTCTCGGGAAGCTGCCAGTCTTGCCTCACCCCCTCGCGTAGACGACTCGGGAGGGGCTGGTGCGCTCACGCTCCCCGAAAGCGCTCCCGTTCCCTCCCCATCTCAACCGATCTCGACATCAAAACAGCCGAGTCTTGCCACCGGCCACCTTTCTACACCGATTGTGCCAACAGCGGTGACAACCTCTCCACCTCCCCCTGATTCGACCGTCGCTCAGTCCCCCCATTCCCCCCCCCCCCCCCCCACCAACGAACGACGCCCAACCGATAGCACCAACGGATCCCTTTTCTTCTCTTCCCCCATCTGTGCCCCTCCAGTCGACACAGCCCTCAGCCTTCTCTGCCTTTTCTCGGCCTCTGCCTCAGACAAGCTCCGCCACTCAACAGCTCACCCGTGCAACCTCGTCAACTGTTTCTCCTCCGTCGCCGCCAATACCGGGCAACCCCTCTCTCGGCCCCCTGGCACCGACAGCCATATCTGAACCACCCTCCAAATCCAGAGCTGCCTCACTCACATTGGTTCGCAAGGTCTGCCTGCGATTTCATGCCGTCGCCTGCCAGCTCCATCTTCGCAAAGACTCCCGTTCAACCATCGAAATCAAGGATGATGAAGATGTGCGGGATTTGCTACGAGCCCTCCTGAAAATGGAATTTGACGAGGTCATGACCGATGAGTGGACACCATCCTATGTCGGAACGATACCATCGTCTGCCTTATTCCTCAGCGAAGAAGGCATTGCCATCGTGGCCAAAAAAACGAGAGCCAGCGTACCCCCCAAAGACCTTGCCGACCAAATTATGGCAGACGCCGCCTTTTACACCAGCCATTATCCTGCCGGTACCCTCTTTTGTTTTGTATATGACCCGGAAGGTCGTATCGGAAGCCCCAAGCAGTTTGAAATGAACTTAACCCAGACCGGCAACGAACATGCCGTTGAAGTTCTGGTCGCCCCCAAGTAAGCCTATGCACAAACACAAAACCAGAAAACCCGCTTCCGTCTCTGTTCCCACTGCACGAGCTAAACGGCTGTTGACACCCGTTCCGCCCCTTCGCTATAGTCCGCCTGACATGGAGTCGGCCAAAGTCCCCAGCACGATTCATGCGCCTGAGGCCGGAATTCCTCTGATGTCAGACCGTGCTTACATTTTAATCAACGTCGCACCCGGACAAACGTCATCAGTCGTGCGGGCCCTGTCACAAATTAAAGAAGTCAAAACCATCGATCCTTGCTGGGGAAAACCCGACATTATCGCAGTGGTCGAAATTCCAGATCAGGAAGCGTTGACTCAGCTCGTTCTCAAACAACTGCACAGCATTGAGGGCATCACGCAGACCGAAACCCATCTGGTATACAAACTGGCAGAATCTTAACCGAAGGAATGCGGGGGGAGGTGCACGATGACGCGACAGAGGAAAGGGGCGCTTGCATCCGCACTGCTGCTGATAGGAATGAGCACGGCCGCCTTAGCTCTCGAAGCGGACGTGGTGGATGTGAAACTATCTGCACCGGCTGAGAAGGTGAAAACCGCCCTCACCGAGGTGTTGACCGAAGGCGGTTACGAGGTACGGTGGCAGAACGACACAACATTGGAAACGAACTATCGAGAAGAATCAGGAGGGCTAGACAGCCTCTATTACTGCTGCTGGGGGGTTATCAAGAGCAAGGTCCAAGCGACTGTAACACCTGGAGCAGAGCAGACCACCCACCTTCGCTTGCAGGTTCTTGCTCAAGGCAAACGCACCATTTTTGAGAGCTTCGCTCCAGTGCAGACGCCGGTTCCCGAAAACGCAGAGAACCAACTTCGCCTCATTAAAAACAAACTCAAGATCGTCAACCATCCCTACACAACCGTCTCATTTTTTGGGATGAAGTAAAGGAAGTAAAGAACTTTGGTCGGGCGCAGCCCACGATCGACTTCTGAGGCTGCGCCATCGTCTCCTCCATCGGTCCCCTACATCTCCTCCCTGTCGCTTTCTTCTAACTCTCCCCCCAGATCAATCCCAAACCGTTCGGCCATACGGTAAAGGGTTCTCCGGTCAATTCCTAGGATCTTTGCTGCCTTCACCTTGTTGCCCTTCGTCTCTTTCAAGACCCTTATTACGTGACGTTTTTCTACTTCTTCTAACGTTAAATAGGCTTCGTCTGTTTGATCAGACAACGGTGATCGGGACTCCACTTCCGTTCCAGCACCCTGTCGAATGACCTCCGGCAAGTCTTCAGGCGTCAAGAGCGGTCCATGGCTCAGCGAGACAGCACGTTCAATAACGTTTTCCAGTTCCCGCACATTGCCTGGCCAGCGATATCGCATTAAGAGCTCCATGGTCTCCGGCAATAGGCCGTACACCACGTGGTTCCCCATAGCCGAAAATTTTTGCAGAAAGTGATGGACGAGCATTGGGATGTCCTCCCGACGCTCCCTCAGTGCGGGCAACGTGATCGGTACCACCTGGAGCCGATAATAGAGGTCGTCGCGAAATTTGCCTTCCTTGACCAATGACTCAAGATCCCGATTCGTGGCAGCAATGATGCGCACATCCACCTTCGTCGCGGTCGTTGCACCAAGCCGCCGAACCTCGTGGTCCTGCATGACACGAAGCAATTTCACCTGCAGGTCTTTCCCCAGATCACCGATTTCATCGAGAAATAATGTACCTCCATCGGCTGACTCAAACAGTCCAACCTTCTGGGCCACAGCACCCGTAAAGGCCCCTTTTTCATGCCCGAACATTTCCGACTCTAACAGGGCATCCGGCAATGCTCCGCAATTAACCGGAACAAACGGCTTGTCCCGACGCGGTCCATAAGCATGGATGGCACGGGCGATTAATTCTTTCCCTGTCCCGCTTTCCCCCTGCAACAACACCGTGCTCTTGCTCATGGCTACACGCGCAACCAGTTTGTAGACGCTCATCATTGCCGGGCTGCTGCCCACTAACGGGGACCATTGTTCCCTGTTTTTGAGTTCCTCACGGAACCGGGCATTCTCTTGCAGGAGGCGGCGATGTTCTAAGCCCCGTTTGACCACCAGCTTGATATCCTCTTTCTTAAATGGCTTAGCCAAATAGTCGTACGCTCCTTGCTTGATCGCCTCGATCGCCCCCTCCAATGACCCAAATGCCGTCAGCACCACAACCACAGTATCCGGACTCATTCGTTTGAACTCGCGCAATACGGCCAAGCCATCGGCCCCTCCCATTCGAAGATCGGTCAACACTAAATCAACACTCCCCCTCCGCCCACGAGCAATCGTCTCCTCTCCACTAGCGTAGGCTTCCACCGTGTAGCCCTCTTTTCTCAGAGCCTCGGCCAATAACTCACGGGCAACTGCATCATCATCGGCTACCAAAATCGTGGCCACCTGTTTCCCGCTCCTTTTTCAGCACGACGATTTCAGAATCTGCTGGCAGCCCTGGGAGTGTTATAATCACTGTAGTGCCACGTCCTATCTCCGTTATGAGAGATAACTCGCCTCCGTGGGCTGTGACAGTTTCTCGACTTAAAAACAATCCTAAGCCTGTCCCTTTGCCGTCCGCCTTTGTTGTAAAAAATGGTTCAAAGGCGCGCTGTGCATCGGCCGCCGACATCCCGCCCCCCGTATCACACACTTTAATGGTCACCGCAGTCGGCGAGAGAGTATGGGTTGCTTGTCGCCATCGATCACTTTCATCCAACGTTGCCTCTCGAACCTCCGCCGACATGCTGACCGTCCCCCCGGCAGGCGTGGCAGCCAATGCATTGTCCAGGATGTTGACCATGACCTGATGCATTTTTTCATCATCGGCCCACACCAAAGGCAATGACTCCGGAATCTCAACAGCCAAGGAGACGCCCTTCGCATGAAAGACCGGTTCCATGAGCACAGCGGCCGGAGTAATCACCTGGGCCACGGGTACCCATTGGGGCTCCGGCCGTCGAGGACGAGTTGAGGACAACAGATCCTGAATAATGCGTACTACCCTGGTCAATTGTTCATCAATCACGGCGATTCGTTTTTTCATCTCAGGTGTCAACGACGGTTCTTCGGCCAACGCTTGCACATGCCACGCAATCGAATGAAGCGGCGTTCCCACTTCATGGGCGACGGACGCCACTAATTGTCCTACCGCCGCTAGTCGTTCGGCCCGATTCAAGCGATCCTTCGCCTCGATCAATTGTTGGTTGGCCTTAAGAAGATTTTCCGTCTCACGTGCCAGAGCCGCCCGAGCTTCCTCCTCACGGACCTTGCGCTCTTCCCACATCATCCCGAGGTACCCCACGAGCAACAACACACCGGCTACCACGCTCCGGTTGACCACCGCAGCCTGAAATCGTCCTGGTTTGGTCGGCCGCACCAACCCCGAGTAGGTTGCCATGATACAAATCACAACGGCGACGACCATCAACACCCGCCGGCGAAGTGTAGCAATGAGGAGAATGGGCAAGACGTAGCCATACGCCCCCACCACATGGGCAGGGGTAAATTCTTCGACGAGAAAAATGACCAAGAAACAGGCAACAGCCGCAGCCACGACAAGGCGATCACGCTTCGTCATCGCCACTCCTCTTCTGTCGGACCCTACCGGACCATTTCAGCACCTTGCTGGGCGCTTGTCTGTTCCCTCATGACCGGGGACCCTTATGAGGATTACACAGAAGATCGTGTTAATCGGAGCCGGCGGAGGTGATCTGCCAGCCGCTCAAACCGAGAGTCACGGATCAGTTCCTCTACCGTTACCGGTAATTTTCTTCGCCAGTTGGGATACCAATCAACCGTTCCAGGCAGATTGACTTGCTCACGCACTCCCAGAATATCCTCTATCGCCGCCAGCATCAGCCACGCGGGCGTACGCGCCAAATAACCGTGCACAGCCTCTACCAGCTCCCCTGTAACGGTTGGGGTCCCGCAGAGATCATCCGACGTCCGCGATGGCAACAGCCCTTGAGACTGCAATGCAGCTACCATCCGCTCCTTATCCCGATGTCGCTCATCCAGCCATCTTCGTCTGACCTGCTCGCTCGCAGCACTTAATCGGGCCCGCAGTTCGATATCGGCTCCTTCCCAATAACCAACCAGGGTGGGCAAATCATGCGTGCTCACCACAGCGAGCGCTTGAGTTGGGTACGCCCCGGGAGCTTTCCAGTCTCCCGTCGCCGTCCGCTCGAAAAAAAAGACACGGTACGACAGCACACCAGCCTGTTCCAGCCGCTCGCGAATCCAATCAGGAACTGTCCCCAGATCTTCACCGATAACGATAGCGCCGGCCCTGACACTTTCCAGCGCCAGGATGGCCAGCAGATCTTCCCACGGATACTGCACATAGGTCCCCGCTGACGCGGGGAGGCCTTGGGGAATCCAAAATAACCGGAACAACGCCATCACATGGTCGATTCGAAGCGCACCTCCATAACGTAGATTGCGGCGCAGCACCTCAATAAAGAACGCATAGCCCGTTTCATATAACCGGTGAGGATTGACCGGCGGAAAGCCCCAATCTTGGCCATCCGGTGCAAATGCATCGGGCGGCGCTCCACAATTGGCAGTGAGTGCCAGCAGATCCTGAAACCGCCATCCATCGGCCCCATTGCGATCGCTCCCCAAGGCCAAATCATGGTAGAGCCCCACCACCATGCCGGCTTCTTGAGACTTCTTGACCAACCCATCCATTTGCAGGGCTGCCAGCCATTGCAGATACCAAAAGAACCTGACCCTCCGCTTTTGCCGATGCTCATACTCCCACACCGCGTCGGAACACGGATGGCGAAATTCTGCTGGCCATTCTGTCCACTGCATCACACCAGCGCCACGCTGATCTTCATCGAGCGCCTGAAAGACGGCGTACCATCGGAGCGAGTCTCCCTCTTGCTCCACATAGGTTTCAAATGCCCGTCCCCGTTCGGTTACTGATTGTAAATCCGGTTCTTCTCCGACAAAATTGTTCTCCAAAAAGGCTTCATAACACAATTCCAAAATGACCCGTTTTGCGCGCATCACTCCATCGTAATCGACAAATTCGCTCTTTCGTAGCTCGTCAAGGCAGGATTGGAATACGCTATCGGCCAACTGTTGCTGCACCTTCGGAGCGGCAAATTCTGGAATGCTTGCCATATCAATGTAGAACTCGTTGAGAAATAATCGGCTGTTCGGAGAATAGGGGCTGATGTGATAGGGCATCGTATTTTTCAACGCATGCAAGGGATTGAGACCGATTATCGCGGCACCGAGTCTTGATCCAGCCCACTCCACAATATTGACCAAGTCTCGGAAATCCCCCGCACCCCAGTTGCACTCACTTCGCAACGAATAGAGTTGGAGCGACAGTCCCCACAAGCGAGCCCCCTGAAGAAAACAGTCCGGCATGTAGCACCGTGCTGGCGCGACGATTAACAGGAAGGCAGTCTCACACTCCACGGCTCCTCCCTGAACACGCACCGTCCCCTGGTAGTAACCCAAGGAAAGATTTGGCGGAAACATGAAGGCCGAACGAACATACCGTCGTCCGGCAAGGAAACGCTCTTCTTGCACCCCAAGCCCTGGTCCTTCGATTCGTTCGTAGCACACCGCGCCGTCTTCATTACGAAGCGACCACTGCACCAACAGAGACAACTCACCGGCCGTCTCGCAAGGGATCGAGGCGGACCACGAGGCGGGAGCACCATTAGCCCGCACGACATAGACTGGCTCACAGATTCTGAGCCACGAACGGTCGTCCCACTGTGTGAGTTCCGCAACGAGATCATCTTGCGTATCAGTACGTAATCCCATGGCACGCAAAATCACGCGGCGAGTATCATCGCTTGTCACGTGAAGTGTCCCGGTGATGTCGTAGTACTCCGAAGCGATACCAGCGCGATCCGCAAGCTGGCGAAGGAGTTCCGTCTCAGACTGATTGTTCATAGGGGCGAGTGTGAGTCACGGCGTTGGCCAAGTCAAGCACGCGCCTGTCCACCACCCTCTTCTTCCACAGACAACCGTGACAACACGACGCTGCCTGTCAGAGCCAGTCATAGGGAGTAGCGATTGTGTGATCAGAGCGCTTCGCACATTCTCAGGTCTTCGGGCCGCTCTTAGAATGAGGGATCTTACATCCCCTGGCAGCAGAGGGGGCTGTCAACCGCAGCTCTTACCATCGTTGATTTTTGACCGTCAGCATATTTGATTGGCACACAAGAAATAAGCGACACGACGGGGAGCGGTCCAAAGCAAGCCAGTATTTTGACTGCACCGATCCATTTGCCCCGCTAACCGAGATCACCCCTCAGTCATTTCTCTGCTTTATTGTGGCAAAAACAGCGATTGCTCTCAATAGAGACAATCGCGTTGATTGTGTCACGGTCTCGCTACCCTACCTGGCACGTTTCCCTTGCTAGGCGATCAAGACTTCTCATTCGTGAGGGACGGCTGCGTCAGAAGTCGGCCAAGTCGTTTCATCAGCGCGCCGCGCAGTTCACAGTTGAGCCGTTGTTGCACGGCAACCGAGAGGTCAAGAAATTCGACACCGAAACACTCAGCATTCGCCCATCTGACGATTCCCCGCTCAACGGTCAACGCTGGCAAGCTGTTTGGGAGCAGAACGCCCATCCGTACTGGTTCGCCAACCGGTATTGGAAGACCGCAGCGGATCAAACAACCACGCAACGAAAGATTGATGACTTCGCCTTCTCCGACCCAGGAGGGGAGCCCATAAATGACGGGGTACCGGACCTGATAGCGAAGATAGATTCGGCGAGAAAATGTGGACAACATGCTCAACTCGACCAAACTTGGTACCACCATATTTTAACGATCCGGGCAAGGAGGTGATACCCTGCTTATGAGGGATAGCAGCCACCAACCATCTCCCTTGACACTTCGGCTGCAGGACTTCTTTTCGTCAGCAACAGACAAGAGAAGAGGCCTCGCGGTCGCGGCATCCAGACCACGTGTCGCCATCTGTTAACGCAGGACTTACGCGCACTAGAAAATGCCCGCTTGTCTTTGGAGCCAGCGGACATATTGCACGATCTGTTCAATATCAGAGGGGGTCACTCCCTCGATCTTCGGCATGTTGCCGAATTCCCAATGGTGAGCACGGACACCGTTGGCCGCAGCATTGTAAAAGGCGGCATCCGCATGATGATTAGGCTCATAAATTTTGTGGACAAGCGGCGGGCCTTGCTGGGTTCCTCTCCCTCCGACGCCATGACAACGGGAACAGTGGGCAACAAATTTTTGTTCTCCCTCTTTCAAATTGGCTGGCACACTCTCCCCTGCAACGCCGGTCTCTGTCCCTCCCCTCGGCTCGGTCTGCTCTTGGCTACAACCCTGCACACCACTCATCATCAACAGGACGAAAGCCCACCCAACTTTGAGGACCCACCTTGACAAAATCGACATGGATTCTCAACACCGTTTGTTCATGATAACGATACCAGCCACACGGAAACCCTATAGCCTTCAAGGTACCACGTAGGGAATTGGATCCAAGACCCCCGCTTCAGCAAAGCCCTTTCGGCGGATGAGACAACTGTCACACTGCCCACAGGCCAACGAGCCGACGGGATCATAACAACTGTGCGTCAGATGAAACGGCACGTTCAAGGATGCCCCAAGCGCGACAATCTGGGCTTTGGTCAACATGAGTAACGGGGCACGAATTTCTATCGACCGTCCTTCCATTCCAGCCTTCGTGCCGGCTCGAACCGTCGCTTCGAATGCCTGGATGAATTCCGGCCGGCAGTCCGGATAGCCAGAATAATCAAGCACGTTGGCACCGAAATAGACAGCGGATGCCCCTATCGTTTCGGCGTACGCGACGGCGAGGGAGAGAAAAATCAAGTTTCTAGCCGGCACATAGGTAGTAGGAACCTCGCGGCTCCGCTCGGCCTCCGGCCGATTTTTGGGAACTGGAACGTCGCTCGTAAGAGCCGACCCACCAATCGCCCGCAAGTCCACGTTCATGACAAGATGCCGGCGGGCCTTCAACGCCGCTGCGATCTGGCCGGCCCGTTCGACCTCGATCGCGTGGCGCTGTCCATAGGCAATTGTCAGCAGATCAAGGTCGTAGCCGTCTCGGACGGCCACCGCCGCGACGACGGTAGAATCCAGACCACCGCTCGCCAGAACAACCGCCCGCTGGCCGAGGAAACAGCTCATGGCATCCGGTCCAGCCTATCTGTCAACAAACCCTGGCGTGCGATTGATCATCGAGAAGAGTCACGAACATAGCGCAGGAGGGATCCAACCGCTTATCACCTCGCTTACTCGCGCTCTTCTTCTCGCTCGATTTTCTCCAACAACTCCTGGCGCGCCTGGCACTCCACACAGAGCTTGGCAAACGGAACGGCTTGCAGACGTTTCTCGCTAATTTCTACCCCGCACTCGGCACAGATACCATAGGTACCTTCTTGCAGACGTGTCAGGGCTTCATCAATCGATTGCCGCCGGCGATTGCGCATCTCCATCAGCGAAATCCCAAGTTCTCGCTCCAAATCCATCAGCGCTTGATCACCGACGTCATGGGCAGATTCTAGACGCCGCTGCTGATCTTCGGTCAATGACTGTCCAAGGCTTTCTGCGATTTCCTTGATAATCTCTTGTCGTTTCCCCAGCAGCATCTTGTACAAGACTTCGCGCCGCCGTTCGCGTGCCTCCTGGTCTTGAGAGGTTTCTTGCGAATGGACGGCCGAAGAGGCTTCACGAGCATCCGGCTCCAGCTTCACCCCCGCAGTTGCCTCGGCCGCCTTGGATTTCTCAGAAGCTTCCGCTACTGACTTCGTTTTCTCGCCCTGCTTCTTCTTAGACTGAGTTTTGCTCCCCATGGGACCCCCGTTGTTCACTGAATCCAGGAGACTCACAAAGCTCGGGTTCTATATCATGGCACCCCTCGTTTGACAAGTAGCGGCGAAAACACGAGGAAGGTCTTACGGATAGACGATAGTTGAATGAACATCGTATCCGGCGAGTCGTTCGCGACCGTTTAAACTCTTTAGCTCCACGAGAAAGTCCAAGGCAACGATTTCTCCGCCAAGCTGACGGACGAGATGGACTGTCGCTTCCGCTGTCCCACCGGTCGCCAAGAGATCATCGATAATGAGCACTCGTTCGCCACTGCCGATGGCATCCCGATGAACTGCAAGAGAATTGGCACCATATTCAAGGCTGTATTTCACTTCGTATCGGTCCGCTGGCAATTTCCCCGGCTTGCGAACGGGTACAAAGCCCGCTCCCAGGCGGGCGGACAGGATTCCCCCGAAAATGAATCCTCGCGATTCAATCCCCACCACCTTATCCACACGACTGGACCGGTACCGCTCTGTCAATTCGTCGGCCAGACTGCGAATGGCCTCGGCATTTTTGAGCAGAGTGGTAATGTCGTAGAAGAGGATGCCGGGCTTGGGAAAATCCGGCACTTCGCGAATGAGCGATCGATAATCGAGAGCCGCCACGAGGTTACAGTAAGTCCGCCTGCACCATAGTCTTCCGCTTGATGGTCGCTCGGAGTCTCGCCAACGCTGTCATTTCAATCTGCCGGACCCGCTCGCGAGTCAGTCCCATTTCTCGGCCAATTTCCTCGAGCGTTTTCCCTTCGCTTCCATCAAGCCCAAACCGGGACACAATAACAGTTTGTTCCTTCTCTGGCAACTCCCTAATCCACTCCATCAGCTCCATGCGGCGACATACTCCGTCAGCGGTTTCATCGGGAGACAGGCCGGTTGAATCCTCAATAACATCACGGAGAAACGTATCTCCCCCTTCATTGAGAGGACTATCCAGTGAGCAGGTCGTGCGGATTAACTGTTTGAGATCCAACACTTCTTCTTCTGACATGTTCATCTTTACCGCAATTTCATGGGTCGTGGGCTCGCGCCCCAGTTCCTGCACCAGTTGCTCAGTCTTTCCAAGATAACGGTTCAATCGTTCTACCACATGGACGGGCAGACGCACTAACTTGCCTTGGTTGATAAGGGCCCGCTCAATATATTGCCGAATCCACCAGGACGCATAAGTGCTAAAACGAAAGCCTCTCTTGTAATTGAATTTTTCCACTGCCTTAATCAGCCCGAGGTTGCCCTCCTCTACGATATCCGAAAACGGAAATCCTCGATTCATATATCGTTTGCCGATACTGATCACGAGGCGCAAATTCGATTCAATCATCTGTTGACGAGCCTGTTCATCACCTGCCATTACCCGCTTGCCAAGCTGCTGCTCCTGCTGAAATGTCAAGAGGGTGGACCGACGAATTTCCTTGAGGTAACTTTTGAGCGTGTCGAGTCCATCTGATGAGCGATCACTCTCCCCCTCAACCACGTCTAGATCATGTTCATCTCTGTCGGCTTTGCCAACCGGTGGGCGGCGACTTTGGACCAGTCGCGCATTGCGCCTCCTCATGCGTCTTGCCCCCTGTGCTTCCCTTTTTTCGCCTAATACCAAATTTCAAACGTTGAAAACCGCCCTGTGGCTTCTCCCCAATGAGTCTCGACAGACATCACGTGCGCAGCCGGCGGCCCGTCACGAAGATCTTGTAGCAGAGCATGGATGGCTGTCCGCGTTCCTTCGACTTCCAATTCAACACGGCCATCGTCTAAATTTCTGACACCCCCGACCACGCCATGTTTGAGGGCTGTACGGACCGCAAACGCCCGGTACCCCACCCGTTGTACGCGCCCACTGACCAAAATGTGGGCAGACACCACCTCCTGGCCTCCTGGGATCATCCTTCCTCTTCTCTTGCTCTGCTCACCAATTCGGACTGAGAGCGATGCCGACTCCTACACCGAACCGGATCTTCTCACAACCACCTCTTAGCCGTCACGTGTTTTGCGTTTCTACGCCGTTGATCCGACTACTGAAACGACGCAAAAGGGCCCCCAAGCCCCACTTTGCCATAACACATCATGAACCATAAGCCATTCTAAGCCATTCTGGAAAGTACCGGTACAAACGCCTATGCGGCGGTGTTGAACCATCGTGGTACCAGCAGGAACATACTTCACCAGTGATTGGCGTTCTTCCCAGACGAGTATTCAGCTGACTGATAGATGTCCCGTCGGAGACTCAGTAAGTCAGAGGAGGAGTCAGTGATACGAGCGGATCAGATGGTGGTCGGGGCGAGAGGATTTGAACCTCCGACCCCTGCGTCCCGAACGCAGTGCGCTACCGGGCTGCGCTACGCCCCGACGGAACCGTCTGACCACTCTGAATACGAGAATACGATGAGGCAAGGGATTGTCTTACAAGAGAGGGGTAAAAGGCAACCCATGGGCCTCGGCCACACCACGGCAGCTCACCAGTCCGTTTTTTAAATTGACCCCCTTCGCTAGTCCCGGATCATCGCGGATTGCCCGCTCCACGCCATCCGACGCCAGGCGCAGAAGATAGGGCAACGTTGCATTCGTCAATGCCAACGTAGAGGTACGCGGTACAATGCCTGGCATGTTGGCCACACAATAATGAAGCACGCCCTCCACCGTATATACTGGATCGGAGTGAGTGGTCGGCCTGGTCGTTTCAAAACATCCCCCCTGATCAACAGAAACATCCACGACAACGGCACCCTGCTTCATTCGAGAGACCATAGTACGGGATACAAGCTTTGGTGCCTTCGCTCCCGGAACCAACACCGCTCCAATCACAAGATCAGCCTGGCTTACTGCCTGCTCAACCGCCGCGGTACTGACCACGCGAGTCTCTATGCGGCCTTGATAGAGGTCGTCCAGGTACCGCAACCGTTCAACATCGAGATTGAGAGCCGTCACTCGCGCTCCCATCCCCACAGCGATCCGAATCGCCGCACTGCCCACGACCCCTGTGCCGAGCACGACGACATGACCAGGCTCCACACCAGGCACACCACCCAGTAACACACCACGCCCCCCGCCGGTCTTTTCGAGATAGTGCGCCCCCACCTGCACCGCCATACGACCGGCAATCTCGCTCATCGGCCGTAACATCGGCAAACTGCCATCTTGGGCCTCGGTTGTCTCATAGGCAATAGCCGTGACCTTCTTCTCCAACAGCGATTTGGTCAGCTCTGGCAAGGAAGCCAAGTGAAGATACGTAAAGAGGATGTGATGAGGACGAAATAACTGCACTTCCGATGGCAGCGGCTCCTTCACCTTTACGATCAGCTCCGCCTTCTCAAACACCTGCTCCTTCGTGGCGGCAATCCCGGCCCCTGCTCGCTGATATTCCTCATCACTAAAGCCGCTTCCTTGCCCAGCACTGGCCTCCACCCACACAGTATGACCCGCTCGGCAAAGCGTCGCCACTCCATCAGGGGTCACACTCACTCGATATTCATGATCCTTCACTTCCTTCGGCACGCCAATAATCATCGCACACCTACATTGCTTGGGCCGATCTGAGCGGCCGACCCGTCGCTATTTCGTAAGCCTCAGCCAACGTTGAAACCTCCGTCACCACGAGAGAGTGTGCCATGCCCCGCTCAACAAGCGCAAACGTCTTCTGACCAGCAGGGACCAGCAACTCACGAAATTGGCGGAGCAGACAGCATCCATCGATTTTCTGTTCGAGTCCCTCAACTGGACCAATCGAAAGGTCCTCGTTGATGGTACCGGAAAAACACAAATCCTGTCGCAATTCATCGCCTAAGATTGCCGACGCGATGGCCACAGCCCAAAATGCTCCCGCGCTGGCTCCCTCAACACGGATTCCCCGGTACAACGAAACGGCGGGCATGGGAATCGTCAGGTGGACGCTCAGAAATCGGGGATCGTACCTGGTCGCCACAGCCGCCGCGCGCACTGCCACCTCCAACGTCTGCCTTGCTTCGTGCATGAAATGGTCACTGGTCAAAATAACCGGACCATTTCCTTCCTTCAGATACCTCACATCTATCTGCAACAATTGGATATCGCCTTTGTTCGGAAGACTCCATCCCCTTTCCCGCCATTCCGGTGGGAGGTCGCGAAGGCTCACCGCAGGGACCACACGCAACGCTGGTAACAATGGGTGCGACGATACTGTCTGGCCTGTCCACTGTCTTACAGGCGAAAGAGAAGCGGGATCCCCTATCAGCAAGGGTGACCATTGTTCGGTCGCTAAAGAATTACCCGACGAAATGGTTGACTGGCTGAACGGTTCCTCCTTCACCGCTCGACAACCTGGTCCTCCACTCTCTTGAAACGTAATCGGTTGATCCCGCTGAGAACATCGCCACAGGTCGGCCTGCCCCGCCATGCTCATCAGAAGGGTCATTGACAGCACGGTAGAGAAAAAGACCCCCGTCACGACTCTAGCCCGCCACATTGTTTTTTCCCTTTTAAGCACAGCGCTTCCCCCAGACTTTGTACAAGCCTTCTGCAAGAAATATAGCAGACGACGCACTACCGAGGTTCAGAAACCGTGGGCCTTCCCTAGGGAGCAGGGGCAGGACCATATGCCTATCCTAAGGGGGACGGTATCGAGAGACCGGGTGGGAACCGTGCGGCATCAGGAGGCGCTGTATCTCCGCGAGGCTCCACGACAGCAGATGCTGCCCGAGGGGGCGGCCTTGCTACCCCCGACACGGCGGGTGATGGACTGTCCCCTCGTACAGCCGCTCAGCCGCCTTCCGCTCGTTGAACGGTCTCCCCGTCACTTCCTACCCCTGCCGTTCCCTGCGCGTCGGGCACGTTCCAGCCAGACTGCTCACTTATAGCCGAACGCTACCGAGGTAGAGGGGGCTCCTCTCAGACACACATGGTGTCTGTCGTCCGTACCGCCCGATCTCTCATGAGCGGGTCCTGACACGAGGCACCAGACACCGGTTCGCCGGACCAGCAACAGGTGTCCCCCTAGACGGCCGCTCATGCCGCTCCGTCCAACGTGCGCCCTGTCTCCCGCAAACGGCCCCCTCACGGCTTCCCGGCGAGCATGTCACTTGTCTCGCCCGTCGCTAACGTCCTGCACGAGCAGGCTTGCGGGATGACCAGCGCCGTTCCCCCCTGCCCTCCCAGCACCCGGTACTCTTCCCCGCTCCGAGGCTGTTGGCGCTTTCCCCGCTACGCCCGCGGCACGATCCAGGCTCCGGTCCACCCCGCCTTCCCCAACTGGCTCATCTGCTCCCCCCTCTCCCCCTGCACTATCGGTTTCCTCCCCTCTGGACCCTCCCTCCCCCCGCACTCCAGGGGCCACAGGTCCTGACAGAGACAGACACCTAGACAGCCTAAAAACTGCTGGTGTAAGATGCGTGCACCAACGCCAAGGCCGGAGAAGGCAAGGCGACTCAAGTTGGGAGCGGAACACCATGAACACCGAATTCTGCCAGGGTTGTGGAGTATCTGGTAGTCCGTTGATGAAGTTTTCTCTCGGCAAAGATTTTTTTGGCCGACCATACGACCGTCTTTCTCCTTCTGCGGATCAGAACCCTAAGTGGTACTGCCCAACGTGCTCGATGTACAAAAACCTCCAACGTGACTTTCGGGACATCCACGCCGAATACGACAAGCTCATCAGTGGGCAACGGTCGGAACTGGCTAAATGCGATGGGTTCCTCCGTGCCTCTGTGCGGTTGCGGGAAATTTTCACCATTCTGAGCACCTCATCCCAGCAGTCCCCCTTGTTGGCAAAGCAAGAGGTCCTGTTGCTGATGGAACGTCTGAACACTGTCACAATGCCGGCCTAACGGTCACCCCATGCCGCCTTTTCAACGACATATTTTTATCTGTACCAATCAAAGACCCAAAGAGGACCCGCGCGGCTGTTGCGCGAATCTCGGATCAGAACGGCTCCATGCCCACTTCAAACATGAAACTCAACGGTTAAACCTCAAGGGTTTGGTACGGGCCAACAAAGCTGGCTGCCTTGACCATTGCGACATGGGACCCAGTGTCGTTATCTACCCCGAAGGGGTATGGTATTGGGTTGGCTCGGAGGCGGATGTGACCGAAATCATGGAGCGACACGTCGTCAAAGGAGAAATTGTCACGAGGCTGCTCATGCCGGATCATCCAGTGCCCCCTTGCTTGGTTCCTCTGAAGATCACTTAGGCGTTTTGCCCCTGTTTCATGTCGATCGAACACAAATGGAAAGCCAACCAGGAGAAGGTTGCCTTCGCCCAACGGTTTCCTGGGCTCCTGACAGGCTGGCAAGCCTGTCAAGGCAAAACAGTAGAGGCTGTTATCCCCTTGACCGGACGGCAGGGTGCCGCCGTGATCACCTTTACCGATGGGTCTTTTTTCGTCGTCCCCCCTCTGGCCCCCCAGGCATGGGAAGTGAGCCAAGCCTTGATAGATGCCAGAGCGCACCTCGAGCCCAAACATCCAGCGGCCTATCAAGAGTATGATCGCCTTGTGGCCCAGGACGCTGAGGCACTTCGTTTAGCTAGGCTGGAAAAAATCATCGGGGCAATTCACAACAACATCGAGCAGATTCCTGAATTAAAGGAACGCCTTAAAGCATTGGTTCAAGAATGGAAGTGACTGGCCCGTCAACCAAAAACATGTTTGAGATCTTTTCACAAGCTCTCTTTGAAGGAGTGACTCCCATGATGGTTGTCCGCGATCACCTTGTTCGACATCCTGACCGTTGCACCCATCAGGCCATTTGCGTACCGATCTGCCCGACAGGCGCATGGTTATCCACTCCACCCTACAAATTTGATGCGTCGCGTTGCGTAGAAAGCTGTCGTCTATGTCTCGACGCTTGCCCATCTCATGCCATTTACAGTGTCTTTAAGAAAGGGGAGAAACTACTGGAGCCGCAAAAAAAGTAACGCGTTTCCCCCCTGCACCCAGCCCCCTTCCGGACCCTCTGGACCAGTTGCAGGCGCGGAGCTTGTGTACGGCAACACGCGTACCCCCTTCTTCTTTTCAGTCCGTAGCAGAACGGTTCGGTTTTGCACTCGCTGGCTTTAGACAAGTTGCTTGCGTAAGTATCCCCAGTACGCAGTCCCGGCATATCCACAGGCAACCGTGCCTGTAGTCAAGGCCATCATTTGATAGACCGTCCGGCGAGGAATCTTAACCTTCACGGTAGGGTGTAACAGGTCTGGAGATTTGAGCACCAGCTTGAGCGACTCCCCAGCTGACAAAATAGGCCACATGCACGAGAGCCTTAGTCTTGTCTCGTAGCGGGGAATCGCCATCGTGTAGAGCCAGCCTTGATCAAGGTGTTCGACTGCCAGACGCACGAGCCTAACCATGACTGGCCGAAAACGCGCAAGATTTGCTGGATCCAGCAGGTCGTGAGGCTTCAACCCCTCTTCGGCCAACATGCATGCTGGCACGTAGCAGCGCCCTCTTTGGAGATCATGGGCAACATCCTTCAGAATGTTGGTCAATTGCAGCCCCTTGCCAAACCGCACACCGACCAACGCCATGTGCTCCACGTTCCAGGATGCCAACGCCCTCCGATGCGCGCACATCAGCGCCGTCCAAAACTCACCTACGCAACCAGCGACATGGTAGGTGTATCGGTCAAGTTCCTCGACGGTCTGAAATGCCCGAACCTCGCTGGTGTTATGACCTGAAAAGACTCGCAGGTCTATCTCCATTCCCCGGGTGATGGTCACCATCAGCTTGCGGATCAAGCGACGGTCTTCCGGCGAACACTCCAGAAACAAACGAAACACTTCATCCAATCGCTCCAGCAACATCCGCTCGGCCGAGTCAGTCTGAAGCGGCCCAACTGCTTGCTGAATACACCGCAACTCATTCCAGGCGACAGACTCATTGGCACATTGCGCTTGAAATCGGTTCAGGATCTCCAGACGGCGAGGCCGTTCGATGAGGTCGGTATCCGCAATCGTATCGGCCGCTCGAGCCAACAGATACGCTACACCAACTTGATGACGGACATTAGGCGGGACAATGACCAACGTCGTATAGAAAAGCCGCGATACTCGTTTGAGCAGGTCGCGCAGAAGAGGGGGGGGGCCGTGGTCCGTCGCCACCTCTTTCCCTCCTTGCTGACGCACAGAATTGGCCTCTCTTCCTCGCACTTTTAGGAAATCAGGAGAGCATGGACCCCACCATTGAAGCATAGTTCTTTGTACCGCAAGACCAGGGGATGGTCAATCGTGGGTATGCCTGGCGCAACGACGCGCACCTGGCCCTTTGTAGAGGAAAGAGTCCGCTCTTGACTTCGGGCTGTACAGTCTTATTCTCCCTCAGAGGCTCAGTGCGGCTTCCGTTGCCCTGGCAGAAAAGCTACGTTACCTATCGGATCACGAGAGATTTTTTAGGTATAATAGATTCCGTCGCTCACCTTGTGAGTGAGAAGGAGGGTATCTATGAAATGGATGAAAGGAATAGTTCTGCTGCTTATTGCCAATATTCTCATCATGGTGACACTTTCTGTCACCGTGCCGCTTCTGCTGAATGTAATTCTGCCGATGTTCGGCATCGACCTCCGGGGATCAGTTGATCTCTCGACATTAGTATGGGCTGCGGTATTTGGATTCGGTGGTGCCTTCATCAGCTTGGCATTCTCCAAACAGATGGCCCGCGCGATGTTGGACTGTCGGCAAATTACCCAGCCCCGCTCTTACGCGGAACAGGTCATCTATCGCACCGTGCAAGAAATCGCACAACGGTTGGGCATTGCCATGCCAGAAGTCTGGATCTATGCATCCCCAGACCCCAACGCCTTTGCCACAGGTCCCAGCCGGAATAACTCAATGGTTGCTGTTTCAACCGGTCTGCTTGAGAACCTACGCGAGGATGAGGTCAAGGCGGTCCTGGCCCACGAAATGGGTCATGTGTTCAATGGAGACATGTTTGCTACCACCGTCTTGGCCGGATTGATGAACACCTTCGTGTACTACATTGCCA
Source organism: Nitrospira sp. (assembly GCA_024330925.1). GTDB lineage: Bacteria > Nitrospirota > Nitrospiria > Nitrospirales > Nitrospiraceae > Nitrospira_D. Next base: position 16,014 of record JANDJK010000016.1, on the reverse strand, counting down.
TGTGGGTACGACGGGTCTTCGCCGAACGAGACCAGGCGGCCCTTGGATTTGCTCTCTCGATGGTCCTACAGATCGTCGTGAGTATCCTCGCATCAATTTTGATCAGTTGGTTCTCCCGTCGTCGCGAATTTGGAGCCGACGCCTTTGCCGCTAAGGTGTACGGAAAAGAATCCATGATCAACGCTCTTCGCGCAATCGATCGTTGGATCAACCGCACCCAGTTCGAGTACTCGACCCAAGACGCACTAGCAACCATGAAGATTTCTGGGAAATCTGGCGGATTCCTGAGCCTGTTCGCCACTCACCCTCCAATCGAGGCACGGATTGCAGCACTGGAACGGCTCTAAGGGGTTTTCTTCCAAAATGAGAGATGGGCGCGGTACTGATTAATGGCCGCGCCCAGCGCTTCTCGGCCCCTGAGAATAGCCGCGTCCAAGATCGCTTCAACACACGGATCATCGATCTCCACTTCATACCGATCGTGAAGCTGAGTCAGGACAGGCCCTACCGAGATATCGCGCGGCAGGAACACATCCTTCCACACTTCCTTTTCCACCAAGCAGACTTCCTGAAATCGTTCATAGAGGAGGGCTAATTTTTGAGGATCAGTGATGCGGACACGTTTTTCCTTTGTCATAGTCCCTTCATGCATTCCTCCCACTCTTAAGCTCCCTTACTGAGGAGGCGTCAGCGGATTCGTGGATGGAGGATCGCCACTTGGCAGAGAATCGACAATCGTAAAACGGAGAGTCCCCACGTGATTCACAGCGTGAAATGGTTGTTGCCCCAAGGGAGCGATGAAAATTTTCGCCAGGTAATTGCCGATTGTCCATCTCGCACCTGTTCGCTTAAGCTCAAGGAACCCGTATCGTTCATGCCCTGGTAGCTCCAGAACATCTTTGCCCGCTGGGCTAGAACTCATACCATTCGGCCCTTCCAGAAACCATTGCACCCCAAACTGCGCAGGCTCTTCGAGCGGCGCCACTTCAAACACAATATAGATAGCCGGGATTTCGGGAGGAAACACAGCCCCCGGCTCAATCGGTCTGAGCCGGGGATCTTGCGTGTACCACCCCTGCCGTCCGAAGGTATCCCATTCAACTTCGTACCCCTTTGCCACAGTGATCCAGGTAAATAGGGATTGAGGGACTCCCTCCTCTTGTCTATCGAACGAGGGGCCTTGTATGACACCGACCTCTGTTATGTCCTGCTCTTTCGGAGCCAATAACTCCCTCGCCTCATTGACCGCTACGAAGCACTCCCCCAACAGAGCCCCCACCCAGAGTGCAACAGAACACTGCCTACCAATTCTGCCAAAGGTTCTCATACAAAAACATGCTAATGAGGGTGCCCCGACGGATCAATAACAAGGCGGCGACAGAGTTGCCGCGAGATATTCTCGGTTCTGTTCGCTCAACAAAAGACCCCTCCCTCTTGACTGTTGACGGGAAAGGCGGATGCTAATCGGCCCATTCCTGGTAGTCGAAAAGGCGAAGAGCAACACCCAACTCCTTTGGCTCAGAAAATTGGTTGGGGGCGCCGTGGCGGAGTCCATCAGCGAGATGGCACCAAGGGATGAGGGGTCTCCTGCCCCGCTCGCTCCCGCTCTTCCTGCTTCAACCGGTCAAAGGCCCGATCCGCGTGACTCCGAACCTCATCCGGTGCGATCAGTGGTGAAGACGGCTTGGGCGGAGTACCCGAGCAGGCAGCCAGTCCCCACGTGCACACCATGACCCACACAGCTCCCCCTGCACGCCACCATTGCTGACCAGCTTTGTTTGACTTCATCCCCCCTCCTTCAAGCACGAGCATCCTTTCACTCCGAACAATGTATCTCTCACGTGCCTTGCTTTTGAGGGACCCTCCACAACGGCCCTTCGGTCCCCCTCCGCCATCTTATCTTTCCTCCCTCAAGAATGCCATGGTATCACCGATCATTGACTCAAGTACGAAGACGCAGTATGGTGGACATCAGCCATTGACTGTCTTGCCCAGGAGTAAGAGGATGTCGTTGCGCAATCGTTTAGCGGAAGATCTCAAGCTCGCCATAAAATCACGGGACCAGCTTCGGATGGACGTCATTCGTTTGATCAAAGCCGCCATCCTGAACAAAGAATTAGAATTAAAAAAAGATTTGGATGACGCCGAAATGACTCGCCTCATGACAACACTCATCAAGCAACGTCGCGAGTCAATCACACAATACCAAAAAGCCGGCCGTCTCGACTTAGCTGAGAAAGAACAACAACAAGTCGCGATCATCGAAACCTATCTACCCCAAGCAGTTTCTGACAAAGAAATTGAGACCCTCATTGAGTCAGTTATTGTGGAAACGGACGCTCGGTCCCTCAAGGACATGGGAAGGGTCATAAAAACGGTCATGAGCCGCCTCGCGGGACGACCCGTAGATGGCAAAAGGGTCAGTGGTCTCGTTCGGACCAAGCTCTCATAACCTGCTATACTTACGTGTGTACCTGAGAACACGGTGCTTGCCAAGGCCGGACAGTGTACGGGATCTCTTCCAACACCAATTGATCCGACACCAATGGCTATTCTCATTGTGGACGATTCCCCAGACCAGCAGGTCCTCCTCCGCACTGTCTTAGCGCGGGCCGGCCATACCGACATTTTGACCGCCGACTCTGCTCAGGCTGCTTTTTCTGTCTTGGCTTTTGAGACAGATTCGTCACCCCCTCCCATAGAATTAATCCTGATGGACATTCTCATGCCAGGCCTCAACGGTATAGATGCCTGCCGGTTGATCAAGCAGCGATCGCACCTCCGTGACATCCCGATCATCATGGTAACAGCACGGAACAGCTCCGAGGACTTGAGCGAGGCTTTCTCGGCTGGGGCCATGGACTACATCTCAAAGCCAGTCAACAACGTTGAACTGCTAGCTCGTGTGACCTCGGCGCTGACGCTCAAACGCGAAATGGATTGTCGGAAAGAGCGGGAAGCTGACCTGCGGCGCAGCAATGAAGAGCTTCAGCGGGCGCTCCAAGAAGTCAAGGTCCTCCGCGGCTTGATTCCCATCTGCGCTTCCTGCAAAAACATCCGCACCGACGACGGCCTGTGGCAGCGCATCGAAGAATACTTCAGCACACACTCCGAAATCCAGTTCAGCCACGGCCTCTGTGAATCATGCATCAAAAAGCTTTATCCTGGTTTTTGCCAGGAGTAGTTGCTAGGATTCGACCCAGCGTGGCCTGAGTGTAGAGGTATGAGCATCCTCATCGTAGACGATTCGCAGGACGACCGCGAATTGTTGCAAACTATCCTGTCATCAGCCGGGTACGAAGACATCGTCGCAACCGAATCCGCGGCCACAGCTTTTGAGTACCTGGGAGTAGAAGGGGACAAACAGCCCCCTGACCAGGTCAACCTTATTCTGATGGATCTCATTATGCCCCACACCAGCGGAATCGAGGCCTGTCGCAGGATCAAGGCCGTCACTCGCTATCGGGATACCCCCATCATCATAATTACCGCCAACACAGACCCAGCCGACCTTCAACTTGCATTTGCTGCCGGTGCCATGGATTACATCGCCAAGCCCATCAACAAGATGGAGTTGTTAACCAGAGTCCGATCCGTCCTGCGCTTGGTCCATGAGATCGAGCGACGGCGTGCGCGGGAACAAGAACTCCTTGAGGTCATGCGCCAACTCCAAGAAGCTAACCAACTGTTGTTACGCCTCTCCTGTTTGGACGGACTGACTGGTATCACCAATCGCCGTCAGTTTGATGATTTTTTGGAACAAGAGTGGCGGCGAGCAGCACGGGAATCGACACCTCTCTCTCTCATCATGTTTGACATTGACCAGTTCAAAACCTATAACGACACCAAGGGACACATGGCAGGCGATGAGTGCCTCAAGCGAATTTCAGCAACTATCTCCAACGCTGTCAACCGACCTGGGGATCTGGTAGCGCGGTATGGAGGAGATGAATTCGCCATCGTGCTGCCTGGCACATCAATCGAAGGCGCAGCCCAGGTCGCAGAAAACCTGCGTCGCCGTGTCGAAAACCTAGGTATCAGAAACGTTGATGGCAGCCTGATTACAATCAGCGTGGGCTACGCTTGTATGGTGCCGGCTCGAAACACCTCCCCAACCGAACTTATCAAGTCCGCTGATCAGGCCCTCTATCAAGCCAAACAAGAAGGGCGCAATCGCATCAAATCTGGAATCACGCTCTCCTTGCTTCACCATCCTCAAGGTAGCTAATTTCTTCTTGGTCACGCTGCCTCACCTCAAGAGGTGGCATCATCTGATCCTCATTGTCCGACGACCATCTCTATCTGCCTGACCGAGAAGAAAAGAAACAGCCACGCGACAGTGAACAAGATGCCACATTTCCATCAGAAATGCCCGACACTGATGGTGCTCACCATGAGTTTACCTGGTGGAGTCTAACCAACATCTTGTGTATAATGCAGCCGCGCACCCGAGCGCGGCACCTCCCCGTTCTCCTAACCCAGGTTCCATGTTGCGCAATCACGCGCAGCTAACCCTGCCGGTTTTTACGCGCTCGGTTCGCATCGATGACAAACGTGGGGGGCTAGCTCAGTTGGGAGAGCACGACGTTCGCAACGTCGGGGTCGCGGGTTCGACTCCCGTGCCCTCCACCAATTCTCGCTTCTCCGTAGCCATTCCTCGGTCTCCGCAGAGCGCTGGTGTGTGGCATCGAACACCTGATCGTGATTCAGCAGCACAACAATCGGCTCTGACATAATCAAACCGATCGTTTGATCATGCGAATGTGGGACAGTGGGACACGGTGCCAAACCGTACTGTGTCTCAGCAAAAGCGGACCGTCTCCCTTCCCCCTGCGCGAGCGACGTCCGGTTTAAAGTCTCGCGTGCGAACCGCCAGGTAGGCATGAGGGCGTCCATCCATTCCTCAAAACGTTCGCTGTGCCGCCGTTCCAGATCCCCCCTCATCCACCAAGATGTATTCGAGGCAAGCTAGTGCCTTCTTGGCCAGCTCTAGATTCAACCAGATGCGACGCGCGGCCTCATTGTAGCTCCCTCAGCGGGTCTTCATCGTCTTGCTCCACACCTTGGCCATTTTGACACCGACACACTCTTCCCACTTTGCAAGAAGCGGTGGGATCGCTTCACGTAGACGCTGCCGGTACCACGGCGCCAGGACGGCGCGCTGCTTGACCGCATCAGTGTCGGGACGCACACGGAGCTCGATGACCAAATTGTCGACAAGCTGCCTGTTCGCCAGACCATCGAGAACATGCAGCGAGAGCGTCTCCCCTGGAAGTCATGATTTTCGCCGCTCACCATCTCGCGCTCAGACTGCCGCTCTTGCGCCTCGAAGGCTGCCTTCTGCCGTCGAATTCAGCCCGGCGGGAAACCAGCGCAAGACACACCACTTCATCCGTCAGCCTGAGCGGCACGGCGATCTTTACCGTTCCCGGCGGCGGCTAGACCTCGATGGACAGGGGCTTGATGTCTCGGCGACGGACATCGACCGGCACGCCGCCCACGACAATCCGATAAGACTCAGTACTCACGTTGCGCCTTCACAACCTCGAAGATGCGGTCCACGATCGCGTTATCCCTCAGCACACGATGGATCGCATTGCGGACTTCGGGCGTTTTGAACGTATTGCCACGCCAGTCGGCTTTTTTCACCGCGCGTATCCGTCGTCCACCTCCCATGCTGCAGTCTCCATCACGTCACCTTGTGACTCGGCCACCACGTCGGTTCGTGCCACCAAGTCTGCAAGACGAGGCATGGCTTTGAGATTGTCGTACAGAAGATTGTCGTACAGCGTGCGTCGCGTCGGGCTGTTGATGGCTAGCGGGTAAGCGTGCAACTTTGGTTGGCAGAGATGCTTGGTCAGCTCGACAATTCTCTCCCCCTAGGCCGTGTAGTCCAAGGCTTGCTACTGTCGCTGCTGGCTCAGTGCAGCGAGCAGGTGGAACATTGTTTCATAGTACTTGGGATTGATGGCCATTTCGTCGATGATCAGCCGGCGGACATTGTTCTCGATGGTCTCGGCCATGACGCGGTTCTCACGTAGGCCCCTGGGCAGCGCTTCGACGGCGTTTGCACCACGTTCGACGATCACTTGCACCAGCGTCCTCTCGTTTCACGAAGAAAGCTTCTTGCTTTCCCCCGCACTGATGTTAGTATCGAGCAAGTGACACATGGCCGGCTCGAACATCTTGAGGTCCACATAGTCGCCGCTCGCGAGCTTGACCTCCTCACGAACCTTCTCGGAGTGATCCACCTCAGCCTAAATCGCTCGTGTCGCTGCATCCAAATAACCAGCCTCCCCATCTGGTTGGCCAAGGCAGCATACGCTCGTAGATAGGTCGCAACGAGCTTGTACAGAGCCACGCGCTTCGGCTCGTTGGCCTTCAATTGCTCGGCGGTGCAACAGGCAGAACACCTTCACTGCTGCGCGCGCCTCCTCCCGTCACGCGCAGCCTTGCCGCAACCGGTCCTTCGAGAGCCCCTCGACATCAGTCCGGTCAGAGCTGGAAAAGGCCTCGTCGTCGAGTCCTTGACCATGCTCTCGAGCGAGCGGAACAGGTCCTTTTAGTCGATGATGTAGCCGTATTCCTTGTCCTCACCGTCCAGCCGATTGACGTGGCAGATGGCCGGGAACAGACCGTGTCCTGCACCTGCTTGTTGATATAGATAGGTCGAGGGCGGCGCGTCGAAGGCGGTGAGCAGCTTATTCACCACGATCAAGAGCGTCATCTGACCCGGCTCTCTGATAAAGCGCTTCTTCACCTCCTGCTCGAACCGCTCGACCTTGTACATGGCCGATTCGTTGGGCCCGTTGAAGTGCGTCGCCAGCACCTTGCGGTAGATCTTGTCTTGACACAGTGCTCGGTCAGCCCTTCGCCACTTTTTGCTCCCTTAATGTCTGCGGGCGATGGTTGATAAGAGGTGACGACCGCGCATTTCCCCCTGAGATCGGTCTTGTCAAACAGCTCACAAAACCGGCAGGTGGAGTCGATGCGGCTCGTCACCAACATGGCATTGCCGCGCCCGCTCTTGAGCTGATCGCACGTCTCCATGTCGAGCAGGATGTTGGCCGCGATTTTCTCCAACCGGGCGTGCGCCGAGAGCACCCTCTACATCGGGCCTCCACGCTGCTTCAATTGCGCCTTGGCTACGTCCGACAGCCCGCTGGTCTTTGCTTTAAACCACTCATCCATTTTGACCGGGGACGTGATGCTCTGTCGATGTCGCGTGCTTCGTAGCGCAGATCGAGCACCACACCGTCTTTGACAGTCTCGTCGTACTTGGAGGTATGGATATAGAGACCAACCGTCTCGATCGAGCGGCGCTTGTCGCTTTTCAAAAGCAGCGTCCCGGTGAAGTCAATCAGCATCGCCACGGGCAACAGTGCCTTTATCGCCTCGTGCAACGTGCCGGGGTGCGTGCAGTGGCACTCGTCTACGAAGACGAAAAATTCCTCCTTGAGGTAAAACCTCTTGGGCCGGTTCTTCTTGATGCCTTCGACATAGGCGTCCACATCCCACTCGCTTAAGTCTTCGCTGCTGCCGAACTTGCGGATCCGTGAGCAGACGAGCCACAGTTCGGAACTGTTCAGCACCCGCACGAGATCGGCGCCGTTTCGTGTGCGATCGAAGTCCTCATCCACCTCTTTCAAGACCTTCTCGATCTGCTCGTCAAGTTCCGTATGGTTAGTGATGAGTAGCACTCAGGCATTGGTGACACACTCACGGACCCACTTGGCGAGCTATACCATGGTGAGCGACTCGCCCTCCCCTAGGTGTACCAGATGCTGCTGCCCTGGTGGCACTTGACGTGCGCCCGGGCCACTTTCGCGCCGAAGTACTGGTTGTGGCGGCAGGTCTTCTTGATGCCAGCGTCGAAAACCATGAAATCGTGGATGATCTCGATCAGCCGCTCCTTGCCGCAGAGCTGGGACAGGTCGCGCAGCAAAGGATTCTCGCCGACATCGAATGCGCCACGGTCTCTTTCTAGCACAGCCCGTTCTTCTCCTGCGTCTCGATCACGCCATAGCGCAGGCCTTCGGTCTCGTCGCCTACCATCACGAGCTGAACCGTCGTATAGAAGGGTCGGATGAACTCCTTCTTCTGACTGTCCAGGTTCTGGCGGATATCCTCGGCCCGGTGGAGCGCTGTCGCTCCAGCATGCCGAGCGTGACGTCATTGACATACAGCACCAGATCAGGCGCGCTTGGTATGTGCACTGGCAACGGTCACCTCTTGGGCAATGGTGAAATCGGTCTTGTCAGGCCTGACTCAGTCAATCAGTCAGACAGTCACGTGTGCCTCTCTCATCTCGGGCTTGATCTTCACACCGTAGCGCAGCAAGCCATAGACCTCGCAGTTCGCGTCGTAGAGCGTCTTGCTCCCGAGAGCCCCGCCACCTTTTTTAGCTTGAAGAGTGCCTTACCAATGATCTTCTGTGACCCCGTCGCTTGAGCCGGTCGGTCAGCAGCTCTTCGTCAATCGCGCTGTTCCCTTTGCAATCCTTCCAGTTGCCGAGGGAGCAATAGCGCAGCGCGTCCCACAAGTTGGAGTTTGTTTCACAGAGCGTTTCTGTAAGAGGTCCCCGGAAAAGTTCCTTCTTCAGGAACTGTAAGAGTTGCTTTGCCACTGGCTTGTCAGCGGGGAAAACCATCTTTCCTTTTGAGATATGAATCTCAACATCGCAGCGTTTGGGATCGCGCTTGGATCGCCTTGCCAAAGCAGGCTAGGGAACACTTGCAGTAGGCATCGAGGGCATCGATGTCGTGGTTGGGGATGCCGCCGTTTGAGGTGCGCGTCGAGATCGTGCAGGTCTTCCGGCTCGCGGGATCAATGTCTCGCGGGATGTTGCGGTCATAGTCGTTTGCCTGGCTCGCGATCTCGGCGATCGGCACCATACGTGAGTCGTGGCGGATTTCTCGCTGGTTTCGGAACACGTTCGCAATTCTGTGGATGTCTTGCGTACGCACGAGATTCTTGTTGCCGTCTTTGATGCAACCCTTGGAGGTGCCGATCATAAAGATGTCGGCGCGGGCGTTCTTCTGACCGACCACGACGATGCAGGCTGGAATGCCGGTTCCGTAGAAGAGATTCGAGAGCAGGCCGATGATACCCTCGATGAATCCGTGTTTAACCAGGTTGCGGCGGATGTCAGCCTCCCGGTTGCTGCGAAAGCGCACGCCGTGCGGCAGGATGATCGCGCCTTTGCCTTGGCTCTTGAGCGATTTGATGAGGTGCAGCAGGAAAGCGCCATCACTGTTCTTGGCGGAGGAATGCCATACTCGAAGCGGCCGAACTCGTCGTTTTCCTAGTGTAGGTCATTGGCGACAGCAATATTGACGGTCTTGAGGCTGCCGTCCTTATCCGTGAAGCGGGAGCGATCAACGTGTTGCCGCGCCACAGCTCGGCCGTCAGATGGCCATGGAGGACCATGTTCGTACGCGCGAGCGCTCAGGTGGCGTTGTCCATCTCCTGGCCATAGACAGTCGGTTCGCACACCCCCTTGGCGCACTCGATGCCGATGGCCCGATCCATGGTGGGTGAGACCTCTGCCGGTGTGTAGAACTGCCCTTTGCTCTTTCCGGATTCGGTGGCAAAGTGCCGCATCAGGTACTCGTAGGTATCAGCCAGCAGCTCGTCGCGTTCGCCGCAGTTGGCGCGGAGGTCAAGGCAATCGAAGATGCACGGAGTCTGGACAGGCAGTCCTGTATCTCCTTGCCAGTGCCGAGTTTGGTCTCGTCGTTGCAACCCGCTTGATCGACGACCCCGGTCAGATTGTTGGCCTTGGCAAACGTGGCAATAATGTTGTTGATCTTGTCGCCGATCTCCTTGTCGCCCTTGAGCTTGACCATGTCGCGAAGCCGCCACCCTTGGGCACGTCAATGAGTGCATCCGGCTTGCCGGTGTACTTGTCCAAGACAGACTTCATGAACAGCAGCGGGCGGACGTAGTCCTTGTACTGTGAGGTATCCATCCCGCTGCGGAGCTCGTCGCAGGATTGCCAGAACGAGGAATAGAGAGTTGGACGTTCTTCGGAACCATCTCCGCACCTCCATCAATCAACGCGGATGCGAACAGAACAAGCCAACCGCTTGATCGTGAAACGCGAGATCCTCGCCTCTCTGGCGAGATGCCGCACCAGATGCGGTAACAGGTGGCCATAGTTAGTCCAGGCCGTCTCTGTCAACTCGATATCATCGAACATCTTCGACATGACTGTTCATTTTGAACCAAACGTACCCCTTCAGCCAAGCTTGCACAATCAAATCTTCGGTTGGCGTGTTGATGGGAGACAACCGATCAAGTCTTGGCAAGAGGCTCTGTGCTTCCACAGTGAGGGGACAAGCAGTGCCTCCTGCTTTGGCAAAAAGATGGCACTAGAGGAGTTTTTCGGTTTCTTCTTACTTGTCTTTACGGTCGTGATCCGAAGAGGATGCAGAAGAGCGATTGTGGTTCTCATTCCGCTCACCGAAGAGCATTGCCGCCACAAGCAACTGAATGCCGACCAACAGCAGAAACAAGGCGTTGACGTCATAACCAATGTGTTCGGTGAGATAAAACCGTCTCGTGGCAAGCCCGATCGCCAATGCCGCGAGACCGAGCAGCAAGATTTTCATGGTCGGCGTCTCGCCTCTCTCCGTCTCGTGATGACGCCTTGTTTACATGTTTCCTGTACCGCTGTACTGATGCATCGTCCGCCAATCACTAGTCAGAATCCATCTCCGGCTTTAGAAGCGCGCCCAGTGAGGCTTGTTAGCTTTGTGTTTGGACCTGAAAACTACGAACCGACGACGTACAACGCGTACAGTGCGAAACACATCTCGTTGGCTACTTCTTCTGAACCGGAAACGAGTCAACCGGGCACAGTCTTTTTATGGAGCAGACTCGCCCACCGCAGATGGCACATCAGATATCGGAGCCGGAATTGACGACCGTGCCTCACCTCCGACCGGCAAGTCCAGTAACGCGTAAGGATTGACACGCGCCCCGTTGAGTTTGACGCCCCAATGGAGATGCGGACCGGTCGCACGACCGGTCGCGCCCACCGTGCCGATGATCTGTCCGGCTCGCACTGCATCGCCTTCCTTGACCAGGATCTCCGATAGATGGAAGTACATGGAATAAAATCCGAGTCCATGATCCACATAGACGCCTTTGCCGGAGAAAATATGATCAACCGTCAGCCGGACAACGCCATCGTTTGTGACCGCTACAGGGGTGCCAAGAGGAGCACCAATATCCTCCCCGTTATGAGGACTCCGTGCCTGACCGTTCATAATTCTGACACTGCCAAAGATGCCGGTTCGCCTCCCACTGACAGGCTCCACAAATTTCGACTGCCACAATCGAGTTGGCGAATCCTCCGCCAGCGCCGCTTTCACCTGCTCCTGTTCTGCTTTCCATCGCTTTAGACTTTCTTCATCGAGATCAACTTTGTCTTTGGGCAAGGTCAGTCGCTCAACACGGAATCGTTCTTTGAGAATCTCAACCTGATAGTAGAGCAGCCTGGGCCGTGCCCCCTCCGTGATCTCAATCGTTAGTTGGTGGGTCCCTGGTTGATCCTCCATATCGATCCCGACTAACCCCACCGATTCCTCTCCTCCATCTGGTCTGATCTCGCGAAAAAACTTGATGGTCCGTCCTAAAAACATCCCTTTTACTTCGGCAGATGCATCGCCCGCTGGTACCCTTACTACCAGAATTTGTCCCTGTTTTCCTCGATAGTGCCCCTCACCTTTGACAGGGCTCACTCCAATGGAACTTCCCTCTCCCCATAACGCCCACACCAAAAAAAAAGTGGCGCCTCCGATCCATTGGCGCGACAGCGATGGCCACTGCTTTCTTGCTTGTTCCCACCATCTCATCGAGAATACCGCCCTCCCGGCATCTGCGACAGCAATTCCTCAACCCGCCGGTTCACAGAGCTAAACGGATCCATGCACAGAATCGTCTCCTCCCAATAACCGTTTAACTTCAAATAAGTCCAATCAACCGTGTAGGAACGGTTTTTCGCCCGTGCGAACCGAATGAAATCCCCGCGAACCTTGGCTCTCGTTGTCTGTGGAGGCACCGACATAGCCCGTTGAACCGCCTCTTCCTCAACAATCCGCTCGACTAGCCCACGCGATTCTAATAAATAGTACAACCCCCTGGTGCGCTTGACATCATGAAATTGGAGATCCAACAACAACACACGCGGATCGTCCCACCCGCACTCTTTTTTATCCACATAGGATTGGATCAGATACTTCTTGGTCACCCAGTCGATGCGATGGACCAACTGCATGGGGTCGTCTTCCAACTGATCGAGAACCGCTTCCCATTTGGCACACACGTCATCAAAGATCGGGTCATGTTCTTCGCGGTCCAAATACTGTCGCGCTCGCTCCCAATAGACCCGCTGGATTTCGACCGCCGTCATATAGCGGGCATCGTCTAACCGGACTTTTTTCTTGAGGGTGGGATCCCGGGCAATTTCGCGAATTGCCTTCACTGGATCCTCCAATTCCACTCCCTGCACTAGGTACCCGTCTTCAATCATCGACAGGACCAGCGCAGCGGTTCCCACCTTGAGATAGGTGGCAAACTCCGACATGTTGGAATCACCCACGATAATATGCAACCGTCGATACCGTTCGGCATCGGCGTGCGGCTCGTCCCGAGTATTGATGATGCTACGCGAGGACGTTGTGGAGGATGATGTTTTTTCATGGATATGTTGCGCGCGCTGAGAAATAAAATACTGAGGTTTGCCGGATACCTTCAGAACCTTTCCCGCTCCGCTGAAGACCTGACGTGTCACAAAAAACGGAATCAATTGCTCCGTCACTTTCCAGAAATCGACATCCCGCCGCATGAGAAAATTTTCGTGACACCCATACGTGTTGCCCAGCGAATCAGTGTTGTTCTTGAAAATGTATATCTCGCCCGATAGGCCTTCTTCTCGAAGCCGTTCTTCCGCCGCCGGCAAACAGGCTTCCAACAACCGCTCGCCGGCCTTGTCATGGGTCACCAGGTCAAGAATGTTGTCACATTCGGGCGTAGAGTATTCCGGATGGCATCCAGTGTCCTGATAGAACCTCGCGCCGTTGACGAGAAAGGCGTTCGACGGCCAACTGTTGGGAATCAGCCCTTCAAAGATGTATCCCAACACTTTTTCCATCGGCAGATAAATCCGACCGTTCGGAGAGAAAATGAGACCGTATTCGTTTTCGAGCCCGAAAATCCGTTGTTTCATGGAATCAGGACTGGCCCTCGTGATGAAAAGTCATCAATTCAGCTTACACGCCCCCCTCGCAATGCGCAAGAGAAGCTGCAGAAGGCCATGGGAGAAGGCTAGTTGGAAAGAAGGCGGCGGATGTCGGCCACCAAGAGACGACGAAACTTACGGCCGACACGGTTACGATCCAAGAGGGCCACTTCCAACCCCTCAGGAGCTAATTTCACATTGGCAGTCTGTTCGAGCGCAGAAACGCAAAGCGAGAGTGCGACCCCCAATGGCGGTGGCTCAAGGGGAATTTTGTCTTTTAAAACCGCCTGGACCGCTTCCGCCCTTCCGCCGATGACTGCATACCCTTTCTCGTCGATGATACTCCCATCAAAAGCGATACGGTAGATCTCGTTGGGATGGCCGTTGATCCCCACCTGCACGACCAAAATTTCCACCTCAAGCGGCTTGATCTCCTGACTAAAGATCGTCCCAAGACTTTGCGAATAGCCATTCGCCAGCGAGCGTCCCGTGACATCTTCCCGACTGTACATGAACCCTTTAAGATCGGCGTGTCGGATACCTGCCTTCCGCAGATTTTCAAACTCGCTGTATTTGCCAGCTCCAGCAAATGCGATGTTGTCGTAGATTTCAGAGATCTTGTGCAAGGAGGAACTGGGGTTATCCGCCGTCAGCAGAACACCATCCGCATATTCCATGGCAATGATCGAACGGCCTTTAGCGATACCTTTCTTAGCATACTCGGCCTTATCCTGCATCATCTGTTCCGGAGAGACATAGTACGGCAACGGCATCGTCATGCCTCCCTTGTGCGGCGTGCACTAATCAGCCCCTCGTACACTGACCGAACCTGTTCGTCGGGCACATCAATAATTCCCTGAGCCGTGACCAGCTTGACTGTCGGATAAATGCCCCGGACAAAATCGGGCCCGCCAGTCCCCACATCGTCGTCCGCGGCGTTGTACAAGGCAGCCAATGCTAGTTCAAGCGCCTCCCCCTCAGCCATAAGCCTACGAAAGTGTTCCCGCATGGTGTTGCGGGCATCTTTCCCCCCCGACCCGATCGCGTGATAATCGGACTCTTCGTATCGGCCACCGGCCAAGTCATATTTGAAGATGCGTCCTTCGTTCCGTTTGGTGTCATACCCCGCAAACAGCGGTATGACGATGAGCCCCTGAAATGCCAAAGGAAGGTTGGCCTTAATCATCTGCGCGAGTTTGTTCGCCTTGCCCTCGCACGATAAGGACATCCCCTCTAATTTTTCGTAGTGTTCTAGCTCTGTCTGAAACAGTTTCGCCATCTCTATGCAGGGCCCGGCGGCTCCCGCAATAGCCATGGCGGACCACTCGTCGATCTTAAACACTTTTTCGATGCGTCGATCAGCAACTTGGAATCCCTCCGTCGCCCGTCGATCCCCCGCAATGACGACGCCCTCCCGATATTTGATGGCCAACACTGTAGTAGCCTGGGGAACCGCCAAGGAAGCTCCCGGTGGTTGGTGGGCAGCAGCCTGAACTTGGCTAGCGAATGAGTGTTTTCCTGCAGCCGGCAAAAGGTTCGGATGGTGCGCGGCAAGGAAATCAAAAAAACTAGGGGACTCAAACTCGGGAAAGTAAGGCAACTTCATGAACGCTCATTGATCGATTCAATGAATGATTCAGGCCCTTAGCTTATCGAGCAACGCTTCTGCTGAATCAGCGAAGTCTAGCAAATCGCCAGTCAACGCCTTCGTCCCTCGATACGGATCCATGAGGGGGACCCGTTTGATGGTTGTATTTCCAACATCAAACAAAAGGGACGTCCAGCTTGCACCATAGAGCGACCTCGCAAACTTGCTCACACAGCGCCCCCGAAAGTACGCCCTCGTGTTCGGTGGAGGAGTAAATTCGGCTTGACGGATATCCTGCTCAGCAACAAGACGCTCGATATGGCCACCACGTTCCAACGTGTAAAACAACCCGCGGTCCGGACGAATATCATGATATTGGAGATCCAACAACTTGATGCGCGGGTCATCCCACCCACACCGCTTGCGATCCATGTATGACTCGATAAGATGGCGCTTCGCCACCCAATCTAACTCCCGCACCAGCAACCGCGGGTCTCGCTCGAGCTTGTCAAGCACTGTTTCCCATCGTGCCAGGAGATCTTTGGTTTCCTCATCACATCCCTGCTCCACATAGAACTTCTCAGCCGCCTTGAGGTACTCACGCTGCACAGCAATCGCCGTTGTCGGGCCGCCCCCCGCTAACTTCAACGTATCTTTCATATCCAGATCACGGGAAACCTGACGAAATGCTCGAACCGGTTCGTCCAATTCAATGGTGGGTAATGGTGCGCCCTTTTCGAGCAAGTCGAGCACGACGCTCAGCGTACCAATCTTGAGATAGGTAGAGACCTCAGCCATATTGGCATCACCGACGATGACATGGAGCCGTCGATATTTCGCATGATCGGCATGGGGCTCATCACGGGTGTTGATGATCGGCCGTTTGACCATCGTGTTGAGATCCACCAGACATTCAAAAAAATCAGCCCGCTGGGAGATTTGATATTCAGCAGGGCTCGTCTGGTTTTCTGCTCCGACCTTTCCAGCTCCGGCAAAGATCGGCCTCGTCACCAGAAACGGGACCAGAATGCGAACAATCGCCTCAAATGGCACGGCCCTGGAAACCAGATAATTTTCGTGGTACCCGTAACTGTTACCTTTGCCATCTGAATTGTTCTTGTACAACACATACCGCTCATGCCCCAGCAACGTAGCCATCTCTCGCAAACTCTGCGCCAAG
>JANDJK010000139.1 GCA_024330925.1 Nitrospira sp. | reverse complement strand
AAGCTGGTCATCATTCCCGGCGCGACCCATCTGTTCGAAGAGCCGGGCACATTGGAACAGGTGGCGGAACAGGCGGGGAACTGGTTTCTCCGGCACTTGGGAAGGAGCGGTCGTCCGGTTGCAAGCGGTAACCCGAGCCGTTAGAACGACTGCGACAGTTCTCGGACGCGCTCAACAATTCTGCCCGCGGCCTCTTCGGCCGTCATCTTCGTGGTGTCGATCGTCACATCGGGAATGAGTGGCGCTTCATAGGGATCGTGGAGTCCCGGCACGGTGGTGGATTCTCCCCGTTGGCCCCTCCGGTAAGTCCCTTTATAGTCCCGCTTCATACACAGGTCCAAGGGACAAACCACCGCCACCTCGATAAATCGCGGAATCAGGCGCCTGGCAAAGTCACGATAGGCCCGCCGGTTGGCCGTGGCATCGAAGAGCACTGTCACGCCGTACGCGACCAATCTGCTTCCCATAAAAGCCAAGGCGCGATAAAACAGATCCCGCTCTTCGCGAGAGTAGGTAGGAGCCGGGGTCAGGACCCGCCTCACGGCGTCGGACTCCAGGATCTCGACAAGGTGGCCCGCCGCTTCGAGCTTCGGTTTCAACGCGGCGGCGATCGTGCTCTTGCCCGATGCCGGCAGACCGGTGAGCCAGACCGCACACGCTCTGGAAGATCCGTTTGCCGTCATCGGTCAACGATCAATACTACATACGCCCATGAACTACGGCCTGAGCAATCACTCGATACGGTCTGTCCCCTGAACATTCCCATCACGGTTGACGCTTGTCGCTTGGCGATCGACGTCATATTCATGTTAAAGACCACAGTATTCGTTCACTCGATTCGGCTCAAAGCGTGGTGACTCAAGCACCCGTTGCATGAACTGAAAGAGGCTCCGTCTCACCGCCATCGACAGATCCGGATACCACACGGGGCTGGCCACCACCAGACCACGAAAGGCATAGAACGGCGCAGCGGTTTCAGTCACCTCTCGATCACCGCCGGCCTCGATATACGTGTCCCAGAACAGCCGAAACAGCACCTCGAACGGTCCCTTGAGCTTGCCCCATCGGATCAGCGAACTCAACAGGTAGTTGATCGTCATCGCCGTCACATCGTCAGCCGGCTCGCCCCACTCACCACGTGATCGGTCCAACACGGAAAAATCCGTTCCGGCCCGGAACAGGACGTTATAGGGATGAAAATCCCCATGGACTTGAGAGAGTCGATGAGCCTTCTCGCGCAACCGCCAGCGCCAGCGATTACAGGCCTCTTCGATCATGCGCAGCAGGTCGCCCGTGATGAAGCCGCACCGTTTGGGGTAACTGTCCGTCAGCCCCATGATACATTCGCCATGGCCGATCAATTCCCGGAGACGGCGTTTGTAAAGATCTTCATCGCGCCGTTTGGTCTTATGAATCTCGGCGAGATACTGCGCCAGTGCGACGGTCCTTCGCCGATCCAACGGCCGCAGGGTTCCGCCTTTGGCCAGTCGCTCGAGATCCAGATGGTAACTCGTTCCGTCCACCCATTCGTTCAGGACGAAAAACTCACGGGCCTCCGCAACGGAGAAAAGGCGCTGGTTCCGATCAAAGGCTCCGACATCGAGCGCCTTCACATGCCGAGGGAGTCGGCCATACGATTCGTAATCCCACAACATCGCTTGAGCCCGGTCGGCCATGTGTTCGTGGCCGAACGGACCGGGCTTCATCGTTTCGAGCACGGCGGACCGCTCCTGCCCCCCGACGCGAAAGGTCAATTTGACCGGCGTGCCGTAGCCGTATCGCTTCTGGACTCCCTTGCCACTGGCCTTGCCGATCACATCATAGGCCAGCAACTCGGCATCGGAGCCGAACCGACTTTGAATGTACCGTTGCAACTGGACCTTGCTCAGTGCCGACATAGGTCACCCTTTTTCACCCCCTCGCAAACACCGTTCCCCGGACGTCCCCGAACTTGGAAAACCGCCCAGCTATCGGCTCCCTCCGTGGTCTCCTGTTTCAACCTACCAGACAGGCCGGTGCCCAGTATGGCATGTTCGCCTGTCCTCCACCGCCCTTTTTTCATCTCACAACTTTCAATCCATCTTTTTCCAAGCCTTCCTCGTCCCCCTTAGCGCCCCTTCCGGCCACCTGTCGCGTTCAGCCACAGCCCTCGAATGATCATTGTAGCGAAAGGCGTCAGATTGATTGTTTCGCGATCCCTTCCAGAACTGGACCTGTTCAAACGCCTGACACATCACCCGTTGTTCCTTCAACTTGTTCCTTCAACTCAAGATGAAGGAAACGTTGTGTCATCGGCACATCGTTTGCTGGTGTTCTGAGTGGAGAAACAGATGTCTCACAGGGATCAGGGAGGGACCATGCAATTGGAAATCGAGAGCCGCAATGTGGCGATGACTCCTCGCTGGAAAGCCGAGATCGAAGCTCGCATGCAAGACCTGCAACAGGGACACGACGATCTGATTCATGGCCGAGTGACGTTGACCAAGAATCGAC
Source organism: Nitrospira sp. (assembly GCA_024330925.1). GTDB lineage: Bacteria > Nitrospirota > Nitrospiria > Nitrospirales > Nitrospiraceae > Nitrospira_D. The sequence continues at coordinate 793 of JANDJK010000139.1, read as the reverse complement.
ACCACAAGAAACTGGACAACGTCGCCGAAGCGCTCGTGGTGGTGTCCCTGCCCGGTCGTCATACCATCACCGCCCGCAAAGAGGAGAAGACATTTGAAGAAGCGATCCGAAGCGCATTCGCTGCCGTGGAGACGGAACTACGAAAGTACCGAGAGAAACGGGCCCGCAAAGAAGTGCGCCTGCCACCGCTTCCTCCCTATCACGGTGTGATCTGCAAACTCTTTCCGCAAGAACAGTACGGCTTCATCCTGAAGGACGGAGGCGGAGAGGTCTACTTTCACGCCAACGCCCTGCAAAACCTGGCCTTTGATGAAGTGGAGGATGGAATGGAGGTCTTGTTCAACCTGGAAGAGGGTGACAAGGGGCCACAAGCCACGGTGGTGATGGCGCCGAATCCGCTCACATCCAAACTCTCCGTATAACCGATGACCGGGATGGACAACTATAAGATTCCCATCTCGATGCTCACACCCCTTGTTGATCCGGCGCAGTTGAAGTTTACCCATACCGGCGAGCTGGAGCCACTCACCGACATCATCGGTCAAGACCGAGCGGTTGAGGCCCTGGAATTCGGCTTGAGCATGAAAAGCGCGGGGTTCAACCTGTACGTCTCCGGCCCCGTCGGAACGGGAAAAGGTACGCTCGTTCGGCAGATGGCGAAACGGCTGGCGCAAACGTCCCCCCCTCCATCCGATTGGTGCTACGTCAACAACTTCCAGGACCCGTCCCGCCCCGTCTGTCTTGCGCTTCCGGCCGGTCAAGGGGCGTCGTTTCAGCGGGCCATGGCAGACTT
>JANDJK010000138.1 GCA_024330925.1 Nitrospira sp. | reverse complement strand
GAGGGTCACGCCGGAAATCGCATCGGTGATCACATTGCTGCTCCTCGTCAGCGTGACGGTTGACGATGAGCCGACGATCACCTCCGCATCCTGTGCTGCTTGTAAGGTGTCTGTCCCGCCCGTTCCACTGCCGTTCGTCAAATCCAGATCCGTCTGATCAGTTACAATGGTGATGGCGTTGTCGGCGCCCGTGCTAGTGGACGTCAGCACCAGTCGGTAGGCCGGCGTCGTATCCGAACCGGTATTGATGATGGAGGCGACGACACCAGCCCCCAGATCATTGATCTGATCCCTCAAGTCTTCGAGGGTGGCGGTCGCACCAAGCGTGACGGTTTGATCAGATCCCGATCCCATACGAAACGTAAAGGTCGCGGAACTTCCCGACACGATATCGGTCGTCGTGGAGGCGACGGCCTTGGCCGCCTTGCTGACAAGCTGATGAGACTGCGCAAGCCTGGTAACCTGAATTTGATAGGTGCCCTGTGTCGCCGAGGAGGAAGCCGTCGCGGTCAATACCGTCTCATTGGACACGCTGACGGAGGATTGGTCAAAAGAAACAGCTCGTCTCAATTTCTCGGCGGCGCTTTGCAACGTCGCCAGCTTGGTGCTCAGCGTGGCATAGTCGGTGCTCGTTGAATTGAGTGCGGCTTTCTTCTCGTTCAACCGATCGATTGGCAAACGGGCGACCTTCAGCAACTGATCGATCACCGGACCAAAATCGACCCCGTTGCCAAGCCCGCCGAAACTAATCGTTGCCATACGCTTTCTTCCCCACTAATCACCGGAGCGACGCACCGCCCCTTTTCTTTCAGACCCGTTCTTCCAGCAACACCCCTTTGTCGGACTGACTTGCCCGCTCTTCGGACAAATATCTCGCCAACTCCAAAATCTCTTCGGGAGGGAATTGACGAATCACCTCGCCCGACTCTTTGATCACTTTCACCACGACCTGATTGGTTTTCTCATCCACGAGAAGCTTGACCTGAAGCCCCGCCGATTTCAGTGTGTCCTCAACGGTCCGCGCCGCCGAGCTCAGCTCTCCACGCCGGCCGTCGATGCGATGGAAGAAATCCTCGGTCTCGGTACGGGAGGGAAGCGCCGTCTTTTGATTCGAATCCGCCTCTTTTGTCAAGGCACGATCCGATCGCGGCTCTCTGTAGAGCAGAGCCGAAAGATCCGCCTTGCCGACAGCATGTGTAACCATGGCAGCCTCTCCATGATGCTAACGACTGTCACTTCAGGCATGGGCCGCCCGGTGTTACGGAATCCGGGCGGCCCATCCGTTCACCACTCTACTTACCGCTGAAGCAGCGCCAGCGCCTGTTGCGGCAACGTGTTTGCCTGCGCAAGGACCGAGATGCCGGTCTGAACCAGGATCTGGTTCTTGGTGAACACCGACGTCTCGTAGGCGACGTCCGCATCGCGGATGCGGGATTCGGCAGCCGTCAGGTTTTCGCTCGTCACCTGGAGATTCGCAATCGTGGCCTCCAGCCGGTTTTGCAGTGACCCGTACTCGGCTCGGGCGGTCGCGACCGCGCTGATGGCGTTGTCGATGTTCGCCAAGGCGCTTGTCGCATTGCCCGACGTGGAGACGTTGACAGTGCTGAGCCCCAATGACGTCGTCGTGATATCGTTCAAATCCAACGATAAGGTGTTGCCCGTGCCGCTCCGGAAGCCGATCGCGATCGAGAAGCTGATAGTTGAACCGCTGGTCAACGCCTGGCCGTTGAATTCGGTCGTTTGAGCGATTCGATCGATTTCCGACCGCAGGGCAATGAATTCTTGATCGATGTAAGACCGTTCCGTCGAACCAACGGTGCCGCTGGATGCCTGGGATGCCAACTCACGCATTCTTGCCAACAGAGAGCCGATAACCGAAGCGGCGCCGTCGGCGATTTGCGTCAAGCTGATCCCGTCCGAGGCGTTACGGGTCGCCTGGTTGATACTGCGAATCTGCGCCCGCAGAGACTCGGACAATCCAAGACCGGCGGCGTCGTCCGCCGCGCGGGTGATCCGGAGGCCGGACGAGAGCCGTTCGACGGAACGTTGCAGAGCGTTGGTGCTCACCGTAAGATTCCGCTGCGCCGCGATCGACGCGGGATTGTTGTTGACGATCAGAGCCATACCCTTCTCCTCCTTGCCGCTAAAACGTTTCTACTTGCCTCCGACGTCCGTGCAGAAGCTTGTTTGACCCTCAGCGCCATTCGCTGATCGCCCACGTTATCGGTCAAACTTCGCAGGACTTAAGCAGCGGCGAACGGAACCCGAACAGAACAAGGCAACGGGCAAGAATGAACATCAGAAGAGCCCACCGCCGGTCAGCGCAACGGGCTATGCCGCCAAGCGAGGCAGGATTTCGTATTCCAGGAGATCGGTCATCAGGACCAGGTCTCCACCGTCTCTGGCCGCCAACAGCTCCTGAACCCAGAAGCTGAGGGAGGTGCGTCGATCAGCCGGACATTGCCGATCCCTGCCCTCGGTAAATTCCAGATAATCGGCCAAACGCCCTAGCCACTCGTTCATGGCTGGATCACGAGGAGTTCCGGCCCGCCAGGCTTCCAACAAAGACAGTCCCTCCGCATGAAGCAGTTTCGCGTAGCGTCCGGCGGCGATCCAGGCTGCATGCTCGATGTCCGCCATTGACCGAGTGAGAGCGATAAGATGCTTGTAGCGGGAAGCCGGTTGCTTCATCAACGACACGTCGAGGTCTCGGTCCGTGATCTCCCGATGATCCAATTGTAGTTTCGTCACCAGGCGGGACCGGGCATGGGCGCGGTCGCTGATGTCGGCGAACACATCTTCCAACGTTGCCTGGCCATCCGCCATCCATTCTTCCTGATCAAGCTGTACACGCATGGTAATCCTCCTCCCGCCCTCTTTTTAGTAACCGGTCGAGACTGCCTCCTCTTACGGATTCACGTCGTTTTCAGCCTCCATGGACAACGGCGGGAACAAAGCGGCTCATCGGCAGATGATTCAATCCCACGTCGTCATTCACCCCCAACGCCTGCCTCACCTGAGTCAACCTGGCCCACCATTGCTCATACACCAGCGCTTGGTGGCGAGCCATCGCTTCCAATCCCTCCACGTCATCGCCTTGAGCAGTCCTGAGAAACGCAACCGTGAGAGGTCTGGTGGCTATCGAACCCATCCCCAGAGTGACGAGCCGTTCCTTCTCTTGTGCAAGCGAGCGCTGCAGCATCTGAAGTTTTTTCACATCAAGCGGCGGGCTCGTCGCCACGTGAACGATCTCGCGGGCCTGAGCACAGGCGCGCTCGACGGCCGGCGCCAGGCTC
>JANDJK010000137.1 GCA_024330925.1 Nitrospira sp. | reverse complement strand
CAGCACTATTGCTTGACGATACTGCCGTTGTGCAATACTATACGGCATGATCAAGACTTTCGCTGACAAGCGCACTGCGGCGATCTTTGCGGGATATCAGGTCAGGCAACTGCCCAGGGAGATTCAAGGCATCGCCCGGCGGAAGTTGAAGCAGATCGATGCAGCCACCCGAATCGAGAGTCTGCGAATACCTCCCGGCAACCGGCTTGAACGGCTCAAAGGCAAGCGGGCGGGGCAGTGGAGCCTTCGCATCAACGACCAATGGCGCATTTGCTTTGGATGGCACGAAGGCGATGCAACGGATGTCGAGATCGCCGACTATCACTGAAAAAGGAGTATGGACATGGCTATTGCTCGCAACACTCTGAAAAGCATGAGCTTCCGAGATGTTTCCTCCGGACTTCGCCTCGCGCCCGTTCATCCCGGCGAAATCCTGCTGGAGGACTTTATTACCCCGATGGGCCTGACCCGCTATCGGGTTGCCAAGCAGGCAGGCATGCAGCAACGGCGGGTCGATGAAATCTGTGCGGGCAAACGCGGCATCACGGCCGACACAGCGTTGCGGCTGGCCCGCTTGTTCGGCACCGATGCGGCGTTCTGGATGAATCTGCAAGCCCAATATGATCTGGAGATCGCCGAACGCGACCTGCATGGCCGGATCGAGGCCGAAGTGACGCCTTTGGTGAAGGCGGTCTGACATTGGTCGCATCTTACCGGGCAAAATCGGCGTAGACATTGGCCAGCCCTGCTTTCAACCCGGTACTAGCTTGCCAACCCATGAGAGCGAGCCGGCTGACATCGAGCCGCTTGCGCGGCGTTCCATCCGGTTTGGTGGTGTCGAACACGATCTCCCCTTCGTAGCCGACCACTTCGGCGATCATCTGCGCCAACTCGCGGATGGTCACATCCTCGCCCACCCCGATGTTGACAATGGGCGGCAGGCCGTCGTTGCGATCCTGCCCCAAGAGCGGCAGGAACTTTTCATCCGGCAGGTTCATGAGGAAGACGCAGGCTCTAGCCATGTCGTCCGAATACATAAACTCGCGCCGCGGCCTGCCGCTGCCCCAGACGGTGACGGTGGGGCTGCCATTGATCTTGGCCTCGTGAAAACGGCGGATCAGGGCCGGGATGACGTGGCTGTTTTCCGGGTGGTAGTTGTCGCCGGGGCCATAGAGGTTGGTGGGCATGACGGCAAGAAATTGCGTGCCGTATTGGCGGTTGTAGGCCCAGCACATTTCGATGCCGGCGATCTTGGCGATGGCATAGGGGCTTCTGGGATAGAAGGGGGTGGTCTCCCGCTGCGGCGTCTCCTGCACGAGCCCATAGAGTTCGGAGGTGCTGGCCTGGTAGAAGCGGGTTTTCTTCTCAAGTCCCAAAATGCGAATCGCCTCGAGTAGACGCAACACGCCCAAGGCGTCGGAGTCGGCGGTGTATTCGGGTTCTTCGAAGCTGACGGCCACGTGGCTCTGGGCGGCGAGGTTGTAGAGCTCGTCGGGCTGCACTTGCTGGATGATGCGGATCAGCGACGATGAATCTGTCATGTCGCCATGGTGCAGATAGAAGGGCAGACCGGCTTCATGGCGGTCGTGGTAGAGGTGGTCGATGCGGTCGGTGTTGAAGAGACTGGTGCGCCGCTTGATGCCGTGCACCTCGTAGCCCTTACCGAGCAGGAACTCGGCGAGATAGGCGCCATCCTGGCCGGTGATGCCGGTGATGAGGGCTTTCTTGGTCGATCGGATCATCGCTGTCCCCTCTCGTTATGGGTCCCGCTCCAATTCGTCAATCGACGACTGAGGCGCGCCATTTTCTCCCCCTATCCGTTAGACCTGATTGCCTGGTGGTAATCGATCGCCATCTCTCCGCCCCAGGTGACATGTGAACAACGACCGCTGATGATGCCACAACCTGATTTTCTGGCCATCGACGATCGAAACGGTCACGGAACTCTCTGATTGTCTGGTCCGGCTGAGCACCTGATGGGGGCAGCGAAGGTCTACACCTCTATCCCTCAGCCTTCTGTCCTCCGCCCTCGACGCATCATCGCATTGCCCGCTTGACCGAGGGCCGCTACCCGCGCCGCTATTCAAACCGATCAAGCGATGAATCATCTTTCCACCAGCCACTGCCTCACTGCTTCGCTCACCTCGCTATGCCTATGCCCCACCCCTCGCCTCGTGACCGACAACCATCTCTCGGCGCACTGCCCGAAGCGCGCACTCGGCAGCCTGAGATGCTTGGCTGGCCTTTTTCATCGAGTATTCTTCCGTTGGGATGCAATCAATGGCCCCATAAGAAAGCCAGCTCCCGCTCTTTGCGCAATCGTTTTGAGAGGTGGGCCAGAACGTCCAGAACGGAACGCACCGCTTCCGGAAAACGATCACGATGGTCCCGCAATAATCCTCCCACATCATGGAGCTTGGGCGGCTTAATCCCTACCACCTTCAACATGCCCTTGAGCGCGAGTTCCACAAGCTTCTGCGCTTTCCGAACGACGTCCGAGTAGGCTCCCTTTTTCAGCAGGAGATCGAGGACATCCAGACGATCAGCAGTGTTCTTGAGATAACTTCGAGCTAACGATTCGTTGGTCACAGTTCAAACACCTCACCAGGCCGAAAATCCGGCTTGAGATCCCCATACCAGGTGTTGCCCTGCCACAGACGTTTGGCCCCCAGTTGGGCAAGGCGCTCGCGCAGCCGAGCAAGCCACTGAGCAAAAAACCCGTCTCGGTCGTACAGGATCCGTGCATCCTCAACCATGTCCAGAAACAGCGAGCTGCCGGCCACCACCTCGTCCGGCGTTTTCAGAATCGGCGAGAATTCGGTGTGTACACCTCCACGGCACGCTTGCTCGAGATCGTCTGTGATGACCGCTTCTACCGTCTCGAACTTTTTGACTCGATTCATTCGGCCCCCGTGGAAGGTCGCACGCAACAATCAGGAGATCAATATCGGAATCATGGCGCATGGCCCCTCCCGACCGAACCATACAGGACGACCGAGACCAACCGGTCCCATAGCCCTGCGGCTAGCGGCAACTGCGTGATCGATCAGAGAAGCCAATGTGTCTTTCAGCATGATTGGACGTCTCGCAGGATTTGATCTTGGGGGTACGCCATTTTGTTATCCATCACACCCATGACGGACCATTACTCAAACCACTCCGCCCGATCGAACGTGACACCCTGCCGGTCTTTTGCGGACAAAATCGGCTCTCCTTCCAACGGCCAGATGATCCCGATCGTCGGATCGTTCCAGATCAAGCACCGTTCGTGCTCCGGTGCGTAGTAATCGGTCGTTTTGTACAAACAT
>JANDJK010000136.1 GCA_024330925.1 Nitrospira sp. | reverse complement strand
GCGGATCTGTTACGTCTTCGGGATATCGAAAAAATCACCACCGGCATGGCCAGTATCGGCGGCGCCGGCACCTTCGACGGGATCGTGCTCTCGGGCATCATGGCGGCGTACCTGGCCGGAGTAGACTCAGTTGCGTAAGTCTCCTGGAAGGGGCTAGGGCGGTTCACCGACCCTTCACGATGGAGCGTAATCGGCCAGGATCGCTTCGGCCGCTCTGCGGCCCGAGACCAATGCTCCGTCCAATGTGCCGCTCTCGCAATAGTCACCATATCGGTAGAGGCCTGGGGCGATGCGAGGGGATGTCGTCTCCGGTGCAGAGGGCAACAGATCAAGCGGAGGCAAGGCATGGCTGATGTGGTCGGTTCTGAGATGACGCCACCGGTTGACCTGCGAACCGAACCACGATTCCAAGCTGGCGCGGACTCTGTCCGGTAGCTCATCCAATCCATGGCCGTGACCATTGACCGTAATCGAAATCAAGGCCCTTCCATTTGGAGCATAGGACGGCGCGGCTTCGCTCAAGACACAGACGGTGCGGACCAGTCCTTCTCCGCCGTTCAGCATCAACCAAGGTTCCCGCCGAGGCGGCTCCGGCGCGTCGAAGTAGAGAGTCGTGGAGACTCGCCCAGTTCCTTCACGTGATCGCTCACCGCACAACCGGAGAGCGGTGTCGCTGTCTGTCGCGATCACCACGGCTGCTCCCTCCAGCCGTTCACCTGAGTGAAGGAGGACTGTCGAGCCCTCAATTGCCTTGACCGGCTGATTGAGCCGAACCGTCCCTTCCGGTAAGGAGGCCGCCAACTGTTGCGCGATGGCTCCCATGCCATTGTTGGGAAGGGCGACGTCTCCACGCGAAAAAGCAGCCCAGACGTGCTGAAAGATCCAACAAGGCGTGGACAAGGTCGGCTCCAAAAACACCCCACCTAGGAACGGCTTGAAGAACCGTGTCACCATGGCGTCGGAAAACCCATAGGTCCGCAAGACGTCCCGGGTTGGGCGCTCAGGCCCACCCATGAGAGCGCACACACGTCGTTGTGCAGCATCTCGCCTCAGACGCAGCGCCAACCACTTGTCCGCGAGTGACCCGATGGGACTGAACAAGGATTTCGTCAGGTCCTGGGGCCGCCGAAGGGGATCACTTACGAGATGAAACCGGCCGTCGTAGTGAATCAGGGCGCCGGGGTGAAACGGTTTCAGATTGAGCGAGGCATAGTCCAATGTCCGGCGGGCTTCGGGATAGCCGGTTAGAAACACCTGAAATCCTCGATCGAGGAGGAATCCGTCAACTCGATCGGTCCGGACTCGGCCACCCACTCCATCCGAAGCCTCCAGTATTGTGCAGGCAACACCGGCCTGAATCAACCGACGGGCGCAGGCCAAGCCGGCCGGCTCTGCGCCGATGATGAGAATAGGGGGTCGTGCGGTCATGTGCTCCTATTATAAGGGGAGCGCGACCGGAAAGAGAATGGAAGGCTCGACGGACCGGCTGATGTTTCAGATGTTCCTTGCTTCACGAAAGAGACGAACCGGCACCCTATGGCCTTTGATGCTTGCTCGTCTCAACCAGTCGATGATCATGGAGGCCATCGCCTCCGGTACCTTGATGAGAGAAAAGCGAGCGAGGATTTCGATGCCGCCGAGGACCATGGAGCGGACCTTCGCCCGTTGGTGATCGCGCCGACGAGATCACCCGACCTGATGCCCGCGTGACGCCCCGTCCCCACGTACACCCGCACCATGCCTGTGTTCGGTTGCTCTCGATCCAGCCTGCCCGTCGGCCGCTCGCTCAGCCTCGACGGCCCGACGCGATCTCGGTCGCCTGTTCGGCTTGACGGCCGCGGCATGGTCCGCATGGTTTGATGGAATTCCGGACGTCTCACCGGCAGGGCGGGAATGTCTTCCTCAACCCGGTCCCCGCCCTGTGCGCGAAAGACGAGCGTCATCGCTGCGGCTGCAATCGTAATCGGATCATGTGATGCGGCCATTGCTTCAACGACTCCTCGGAATCCGCTGACGCCAGCTTCAGACTCTGTCGGCGAAGATGATCGAGGTGTGGCCCCGCGTGATGATCACGACATCGACCCCCGTTCCGAGATCCCAAGGTCCATCCCCGTAGGTCACCGCGAAGCGAGAGGATGAAGAGATCTGACAGGTTCTCTGGCCCCTTCTCGCCACAGGTTGATCGTTGTGTCATGGCGCAGAGTTCCTCAGTGTTTTCGACTCCGATAAGCCGTGATCGAAGAACTGCCCGATAAATGGGGACAATTTCCGAACCGGTGCCGAAGGTGGTCGGGCCTCGACTTTGCTCGGTACCCGGAAGAAGCAACATGCCGCTTCTTTTTTTGATGGACATGGAGACGATGGTGGGCTGTGGAGGGGAAGTCGATTGGTATTGCAGCGCCTGTGAGCGCAGAACAGAAAGGGGGGTTTTATGTCCGTCGCCAAGATCATCGAGCTCAGTTCCGAGTCGTCCACGAGTTTTGAAGATGCCATTGTTGAAGGGATCACCCGTGCCTCGAAAACGGTGCGAAATATCAAGTCAGCCTGGGTGAAGGAGCAGCATGTGGTTGTCGAGAATGGGAAGGTCGCCAGGTATCGTGTGGATCTGAAGGTCACGTTCGTGCTGGATTGAAGATAAGCAAAGGGGCTCGTTCCCTTGAGCCTCTCTTGTGTGGCATTCTTCCTGGGGCTTGCTCCATGGGGTGAAAGGGGCTGGCTGTACACAATCTTCGGATTGAGACATGGGAACAAGGCTGCGGCGAGTCGCCTCGTTGTGCCTGCTAGCCTGTTGGTTGATGTGGAGCCTCTCCTGTAGCAGGAACGGAGCCGACTCCCTTTCCATGGATTCAAACCGTCAGGTGGAACGAGACCGGCTGGTTGACCGGGACATTATCCCCCACGGTGTTCGCGATCCGGCTGTGATTGCGGCCATGAGAAAAGTCCCGCGTCACCGGTTCGTACCTCCCTCCTATGCCCAATCCGCTTACCTCGATAGCCCGCTGCCGATCGGTTATGGGCAGACCATCTCGCAACCCTCGCTGGTGGCCGAGATGACGGAACATCTGACACTCAAGAGAACGGACAAGGTCCTAGAGATCGGCACCGGATCGGGCTATCAGGCGGCAGTGCTGGCCGAGCTGGTCGATCGGGTTTTTTCCATCGAACTCGTAGAGCCGCTCGCTCGTCAAGCGGAGCGGACTCTGGCCGAGTTGGGCTACACGAACGTGAGGGTGCGGGTCGGGGACGGCCATGAAGGGTGGCCGGAGGAGGCCCCGTTTGATGCCATCATCGTCACCGCCGCGCCGGAAGAGGTGCCTCCCTTGTTGCTCGAACAATTGGC
>JANDJK010000135.1 GCA_024330925.1 Nitrospira sp. | reverse complement strand
GCACCGTGCAGCGGCTCGTTAAGGACCAGGGGAGCAAGCTGGCATGCGTTATTTTGGAACCAATCGCCGGCAACATGGGCGTGGTTCCGCCGGCTCCGGACTTTTTGCAAGCGTTGCGACAACTGACGCTCGATCACGACATCCTGCTCATCTTCGACGAAGTCATTTCCGGATTCCGCGTGTGCTATGGCGGGGCTCAAACGTTGTACGGGATCACGCCTGATCTCACCGTGCTAGGGAAAATCATCGGTGGGGGGTTACCCGTCGGGGCTTATGGGGGCCGGAAAGAAATTATGGACCTGATCGCACCCTCAGGGCCGGTGTATCAAGCAGGAACCCTTTCAGGAAATCCCCTCGCAGTGGCGGCCGGTTTGGCGACACTGAAATTGCTCAAAAGGCGCGGAGTCTACAAGCAGTTGGAAACCCATTCGGCAGCTCTGGCCAAAGGCATGGGTGAGGCAGCAAAAAAGGCGGGCGTTCCCATCACCCAAACACGGGTGGGATCAATGATGACAACGTTCTTTACGCCGGGACCGGTTGTGGATTGGAATACCGCGAAGCAATCAGACACGCAGCGATACGGACGATTCTTTCATGCCCTGCTGGAGCAGGGGGTCTATGTCGCCCCTTCTCAGTTCGAAGCCACCTTCCTCTCCACAGCGCACAGCAAGCAGGATATTGAAAAGACAATCAAGGCCGCTCACACCGCTTTTAAGAAACTCTGATCTGTTCTCTCCCTCCCATCGGAAGCATGGCGTACCGCCTCTGTATCTTTCGAGATAACAAAATATCCCATCAGATACGGTTTGGAGATACGGTCGCCTGACCTTCACGACCACAGGCCGATACTCTTCCTCCGCATCTACTCCTCATCCTCATCCGCTTGCTCCAACGCCTCCTGCCGTTTTTGCTCTTCCATCGCATTGTGGAGCAACATCCGGATGAACACAGAGTAGAGCGACCCCTTCTCCAACGTGCCGCCCGGGGGAACAGCGATTTTCCCTTCTTTAATCATCCGATCCATCCAGGCCTTTTGATCAGGAGCAATCAAGACCGGAATCTCCACCAATCCCACTCGTCCCATCATGTCCATGACTTGCACCTCCGTTCATTCTCATCATGTGCATCAGCCGGCGCGCGGCAAGCCCTGCACGAACGTGGATATTGCAGCATGCAATTTTGACCGTTGTCAACCGAAGAGCCGTGGCACAGGTTCTGCGTGTTCTTTGAGTACCTTGGCGTGACACGAATGATGACATGATAGTCTTGTTATTCCTTGTTCTGTTTCTCGGGGGAATAGTCCTCTCAGGAGCGGGCGCACAGGCTGAGCGCCTGCCACCATCCTCTCTCGGCTCTGATCTCCCGATGAACTGCGATCTCTGTTGGACCCCCTCCACCAAGGAAACGGATCCGAACCGGCTGCCGACCGTCAAACCCCGCCGTCTCCGGCGCCCGCCTGCCAGCCGACCACACCGCATGCCCAAGGGAGCCTATCGCCTCACTCCCCGCAAACATTCCTCTTCCTTTCGTTCGCCTGTTACCAGTCTCTCACCAGACCGGGCTGTCTTCGGCACTCATGGAATGACCGTCATCGATGGTGACACCCTTCAGATCGGAGCAGAACGAATCAGGCTTCGAGGCATCGATGCGCCAGAACTGAACGAACCAGGCGGATGGGCGGCCACCCAGCGACTGAAAGAGCTACTTAGCGTTGGATCGATTCATCTCATCCCGCGCGGTCGAGACGTATACGACCGCCTGGTCGCCGATGTCTTCGTCAATGGGCAGAATGTGGCGGAGATTCTTCGAAGTGAAGGTTTTTCCAAAACAGGAGAATCTGGTATCGACACTCTGCATCGCCCCATTCAGCAGAGGTAAGAATGACCCCCTTGCCCCTAAGGAGGACTCATATGAAAGCCGTATCCCCCGACAAAGACAGGTCCGCAGTTGAAGTCACTTACATCTCCAAACATGGACTCTGGTTGCTTACCAAAGACGAAGAGCTCTTCGTGTCATTTAACGAGTTCCCTCAATTCCAGAGCGCCTCTGTCTCGCAGATCATGAACGTTGAACGGCCTCACCCCGACTATCTTCACTGGCCAAATCTCGGCCTGAATCTCCCTGTGCAATCCATCAGACGTTTTCCGCTTATATCGAAACACATACGCCGGGACTCAGTTCACCGGCGAGCCAAGACCAAGATCGCACGCAGATGAACGTTTCCCCGCAGCCTGAAAAGCCGGGCCGCTGTCCGAGACCAAAGATAGCCGGCATCGTCCTGTGCACGGCTCATCGACAGTCATGCTGCCCTTGTTTGTGTAAGTTGATCAACTGAGGTCCTCCTCTTGGTCAAGCAACCATGACATTGAACACTGTACCTGCTCAACATTCTCGGCCAACTCGGCGCAGCATCCAATCGCTGACAGCCGAATGTGCTCGTCACCGATTGCATCACCATCCAGTCTGTGAGCGAAGAGTCTGGCTCCATTAGTCTTGTAGACTTGTCCTCTGTCGCGCTCAAAGCGCTTCCTCTTGGGACGGTCCGATAAGTCATATCAGTCTTTCCGGAACCACACTCCCATGAGAGTGGCGGCTGGTGAACGCCCTATGATGTCCTGGCTGCCCTGGCCTTTGATCTCCCCTTCAAGGGAATAGAGACATGGCTCGCGTATAACACCTGCATGATGTCATTTTACGTAGTTCATCGTATCAGCACGGCTGATCGGAAGATCAGGAAGAGATCAGAAAAGGAGGTGAACGGACAGGCAACCGTGTCCATACGAGCAGACGACGCAGCTCACCGTCGTCATCCGCCTGGTGAGGCAAGCTCCCAGCATGTGAGCGTCAGCAGAACGCCCACGCACACTAACCATCAACCTGTTTGGAGGTCCACATGGCAAAACGGCGAGTCATAGTCGAGTGCAATACAATAGAGACCTGGCGGAGATTGCCTTCTCCGCCGCACCGGTCACGGAGAAAGAACTGGATCTGGGCACCGTACCCAAAATCGCGGGCGTGAGCTTTGATAAATCTTATGCGCCGACCGCCCTCCCTGGTCTCACCGCCAGAACGGCAGCACAGGCTCCTTACGTCTCAGGAGAAAAATTCGATGTGGCACTCGATGCGGAGGGGCATTTTGACCCAGAACGGTCAACCTATCTTGTCCGCGCCGAAGTCGAAGAAGCAAAACTGCAAGACCTCGCCAGTCACAATCAAGTGGCAGGCCTCTACGCCGACGTCACCATTGAACCAACGCTCATCTGTCCGGGAAGCCCCCCCATGGGTACGGCCGCTGACGTGGAACGGCTCCTTTGCGTGCCGCAGATGCATCGGATCGGCATGGACGGCACC
>JANDJK010000134.1 GCA_024330925.1 Nitrospira sp. | reverse complement strand
AACAAGGTGTGGCGTTGTATTGGCTGGAAGAGCCGGTGGTGGTGCAGGGGAGCAAGAACGGCAGGTTTCGTTCCGCACTGGAGCCCGCTCCTCCCAAGGTCGTGCAACGGCTCAAGTTTGCGCTCCAGAAGCTGAGGAGGAAATATCTTTATCGTGCCTAGGCAAGACACCGTGTCTTCCCCTCCTCCTCTCGACGCCGTGGCGGGTCGCTCCGGTGCCACTCGTCTCAATTTAATAGAGGTGGCAAGGGGCTCCGCTATCCTTGCGGTGGTCGGCCTCTTGTATTCTCCCACGGTGGCAAGCATCGGTCTGGTTGCAACCTATCTTGCATTTGTGGTCAGTGGTGAGGCGTTTGCGAGAATCAAGCGAGCGGCTGCCTCTCCTCCCGTCTATTGGGGGTTGGCATTTCTCGGGCTCGTCATCATGGGGACAGCTTACGGACAAGCTTCTTGGCAGGAGCGGTGGACCGATGTGTTGAAATGGCGGACGGTCCTTTGGTTCATCATCCTGTTTGCCCTCTTTGACGACGAGCGATGGAAACGGCGGCTCATCTCCAGTTTTTTGATGGCGACGGGTGTGGGGGTCACGGCTTCGTTTGCCAGTCTGTTGACCGGAATCAGCCTGTGGAAATCACCCGAGGCTCTTTTGCGAAACAACGTGACGCAGGCTATGAGTTTCACCATCGCAACCTTGCTCTGTCTCTGGTTGGCGCGGAATTATCGATGGGAGGAGCGAGGGCGATGGGGGATGCTCCTCGCGGCTGCTTTTTTTGGGGCCAATATCGTTTTTGTGGCAGGAGCCCGTAGCGGCTATGTGGCGCTGTTGACGGGACTGGCCGCATTCGGCCTGTGGTCTGGCACGTACAAACAAAGACTCGCTCTCGGCTTACTGCTGCCGATCGGTACGGTGCTGCTCGTCGTGGTTTCGCCCGGCATGCACATGCGATTGACTCAAGCGGTGCAGGAATGGAACGGTGGAGAAGAAGCGGCGTATGAAACCTCAATGGGAGCGCGAAAACTGTTTCTCAGACACACGATGGAGATTGCGGCGCGTCATTGGGTCATAGGGGTTGGGACGGGGGGGTTCAAGAGAGCGTATGCCGAGCAGATTGCTGGCAAGTACGATCAGAACGACTGGCGGTCGCAGGTAACCGGTGATCCGCACAATCAGTACCTGGCAATCGTGGTTCAGCACGGTCTGCCAGGCCTCGCGATCTTTCTTGTCTGGCTTGTTGCGATGGCGACCGCACCGGCCGGTCCGTATCGGGGAGTGGCAATGGCGATCTTGTGCGGCTGGTGCGTGACCAGTCTGTTTAGCTCCCACTTTCGCACCTTTGCCGAGGGCCACCTGGTGACGACATTTCTGGGAATATTGTTGGCGCCGGAGCGGCGGTCTGATGGCGGTCTCGCGGGGGCTGCTTCCCCTGTTTTCGAGGAGCCCATGTCGTGAAAGTGTCGGCCTACATCATTGCCTACAATTCGGCTGACCGGATTGCCGACACGGTCAACAGTGTCTTATGGGCGGATGAAATTATCGTGGCCGACTCGCACAGTACGGACGGTACCGATCGCATTGCACAAGAACTAGGGGCCAAGGTCGTTCAAATTCCTTTTCAAGGATTTGGCCATTTGCGCAATCAAGCGGTGGAAGCCTGCCAGCACGAGTGGATTTTCAGTCTGGATACAGATGAGCTCTGCACCCCCGAGGTACGTGATGAAATCCTGGATCTCTTGGCCGGGACCCCGGCTCACGATGCCTATCTTGTGCCGCGACGGAATTATTTCATGGGCCGCTGGATCCACCATTCTGGCTGGTATCCC
Source organism: Nitrospira sp. (assembly GCA_024330925.1). GTDB lineage: Bacteria > Nitrospirota > Nitrospiria > Nitrospirales > Nitrospiraceae > Nitrospira_D. Next base: position 1,549 of record JANDJK010000134.1, on the reverse strand, counting down.
AATTTTCGGCAGCCGCAGTTGTTTCGCAAAGGCGCCATGCGATATATGGAGTTGCCGGTGCATGAAGGCTACGAACTGTTGACGGAGAAGCCAGTTGGCCGCCTGCGCCATGCCATCTGGCAAGTGCCCTTCCGCAACTTCGAAGAGGTCCTGAGGAAAGCGAATCGCTATTCGACGCTCGGCGCTCAGAAGCTCAAGGGCAAACGAGTGTCGATGGGGGCGGCCCTTTGGCATGCAAGCTGGTCGTTTCTCAAGCATTACATCGCCAAGCGTGGATTTTTGGACGGCTGGCCCGGCTTCGTCATTGCCTTCGGCAACTTTGAAGGGACGTTCTACCGCTACGCCAAGCGATTTGAACAACAAGAACAGTGGGCCATCCCCATGCAGCCGCCGCTTAGGCGACCGGACCCCCCTCGTCAGAATGAAAACCGAGGATGAAAACGGCGGTCATCGTCACGACGTACAATCGTCCTGATGCGCTGGCCTGTGTGCTGGAGGGGTATTGCCATCAAAGTGATCGAGAGTTTGTGCTGGTGGTGGCGGATGACGGTTCAACGGAAGAGACAGCAGCGGTCATTCAATCGTTCCAACGTCGAGGACCCGTTCCGCTTCTGCATGTCTGGCACGAGGATCAGGGATTTCGGGCTGCGGCAATCCGCAATCGGGCGGTCGCGGCGACGGACGCGGATTACATTGTGTTTACCGACGGAGACTGTGTGCCATCCCGCCGTTTCGTCGAAACCCATAAGGCCCTGGCTGAGGCCGGTTATTTTTTGAGTTCCCATCGCATGTTGTTGAGTGAGAGACTGACTAATCGAGCATTGCGCAATTCTCTACCTCTCCATCAATGGAGCTGGATCGATTGGGCGGGCCAGTGGATGAAACGAGATGTCAATCGGCTGCTGCCGTTGCTGAGACTGCCTGATTGGTTGTTTCGCAAATGGGCGCCGAATCGATGGGAAGGGATTAAGACCTGCAACCTCTCCGTCTGGCGGCATGATTTGGTTTGTGTCAATGGCTTGGATGAGTCGTATGAAGGATGGGGGCTGGAAGATTCGGATCTGGTCATTCGATTGCTTCGCACCGGCGTCAAGCACAAAAGCGCCCGCCTGGCAGCGCCGGTGTTTCATCTCTGGCATCCGGAGCAGGACCGGTCGGCGATGGCGGAGAATCAGGCACGGTTGGAGGCGCTCCTCCGATCAGATCGGGTCCGCGCGGTCAAGGGACTCGATCGCTATCAAATGGCGTGAAGGACGGTTCCATGCCCGTTGTCACCTCATGCCCTGCCGGCTGCGCGGCAGGATTTCGCGAGACCGACATCGCCCTGCCTGAGGGGCCTTTGCTGGCCTGCACGGCCTGCGGGCATCTTGTGAGTCAGATCGAGGAAATCGACTATCTCGCGGCGCTCGACAAATTCGACACGGAAGCCGGCACGTTGCCGAATCCTCTCTCGCAGAAGCGCCATGATCAGCGAGCCAGACGGTTGTTTGCACGGGTGCGGGAGCTGCTGGGACTCAACCCTGGTGCCTCGTTTCGTTTGCTCGATGTC
>JANDJK010000133.1 GCA_024330925.1 Nitrospira sp. | reverse complement strand
GAGAAATCGGCGGCCTCGCAGCATTGAGGCCGCCAACTCCCGCTGGCGCCTGTCGGATAAGGCAGGCTAGCGAATCACCGGCTCCAGCGTCACCTGGGCCTTCATCGAGTTGGAGATCAGACAGTTGGCCTCGGCCTTTTCGATCAACTCTTTGGCCTTGCTGGCGTCGGCAGACGATTTCAACGTAATCGTCGGTTTGAGGGTGATGGCGGTGAATTGAAATTTGCCTTCCACCAATTCGAGCCGCCCTTCCGCCTCACTCTCATACGATGCAAAGGCCAATCCGGCCCGTTCGGCAAACGCCAGGAACGTCGTCATGAGGCAAATGTTGGCCGAGGCCACGAAGAGGTCTTCGGGCGACCAGATGTTGGGATGTCCCTTGAACTCGGGCGGTGTCGCCACCTCGACGTCCGGTTTCCCCGCGCAGGAGATAACCCCTTTGCGCTGTTCCGTCCATCGCACGGTCGTCTGGTAACAATACACTTTGCTCCGCACATCCATGTCTCCACCTCCGATGAAATGTCCGGTTATCGGTTCTCAGCGAGCCACGGCGCTTCTCGTGATTGAGCCTTGAGCTAGTCCCCTTCCGAGAACCCCTGAATCCACTCGCCCAGTCCATGGGTGAGGGCCACCACACAGAGGGCAATGAAGAGATGTTCGCCGATGGCCTTCCACGGCGAGATTCCCTGCACCTGTGCCGCGAAGAAACTGATGGTCGCGAGCAGAACCATCCCCCACATCACACTGATCACAACGGCCTGAGCGAGTGGACGGGCCAGCAGGGGAACAGCAAAACTTCCCGCGATGATACATTTCGCCACGAACGTCGCCAGGGTGGCGTCCCACACGGCGCGAGCCGGTTGAGTCTGTTTCGCTTCTTCGGCCAGATGGATGCCCATGGCGTCGGACAAGGCATCCGCCACGGCGATGGTCAGAATGCCGCCGAGCACGGCCGTTTTCGAATGGGTGCCTGCATGGAGCCCCACCATCAGGCCGAGCGTTGTGATGACGCCCGACGTCGTGCCAAAACTGAGGCCGCTTTTCCACGCTGCATTCATGGGCAATCATGCTCCGGCCCATTCACTCAACGGCCGCATGTCGGTGACCGCTGAAGGCACGTACTGAGCCACGATGCCACGTCGTCCAGCAGAGCCGCCACTGCGCGGTTTGCGGCGACGACGCCGCCATAGGCGTCCTGAGTGGGCGCCGGTTCCACCCGCTCAAACGAGCGGGTCCCCAGGATTTTCGACTCCTTGACGTCCACCAATTGCGCGCGAACCCTCACCCGCGCCACGCTTGGATCCTGCGTGAATTCCTGTTGGATGGCGAATCCATACGAATCCAGCCTCAAATCGCCATGAATGGCGGACGGCCAGGGGACGACGGCTCGCCACGATCCTGTGGCTTGCAAGGACTGAATCAGCAAAGACCCGAACATCCGTGTCGGCTGCTCCGCCCATTGATTCACGGCGTAGTATTCGACCTCGTGGGGCCGTTTCACATACACCATCTTGGTCGTATCATACCCCGGCTCGGCTTGGGGCGTTGCCACCAATAGAATGGGAGCATCAACCGCAGGCACGCGAACGGCACGGTTGTGGTCCAGAGTTAACCGATAGGTGCGCGCCGGCTCGCTCGCCGTCTGAGGGACCAAACAGCCCCCCAGTGTCAGGACAAGCCCTCCCCCTGCAATCACCAACACCAGGGGAACCACTATAGACAGACCTTGCCTTTCTCTCCTCATGTCGCCCTACCATTTTTCGATTCTGCCATCTCTTCCTCCTGGCAGATCATCCTGAACACACTATTCTCCAGGACCGCGACGCGGCGGCGTTTTACCGAACACCAAGGCATTGGGTTGTTGTTCCAAATTCTCGGCGACGCGGGTCAAAATGCTCGCCAATTGTCTCAGTTCCGTCACCAGCATCGCCGCCTCGGGCAACGTCTGTTTCGAGAACCGTTCCAACTCCGTCCGATTTTCATCAACAATGGCATGCACCGACCGACTGGTCTTGGCCAGCTCCTCCGTCATCGCGCTGAACGAGGCGGCGCTCTGGTTGATACGCGCCACGAGCATCGGAATCTCCTCATGGAGCAACGTGGTGACTTTGACTAGATGCTCCGCACTCTGGGATGCGCCGTGCAAGGTGGTCTCAATCTCCTCCCGATGCGCCGCGATCGAATGGACGATCTCCGACAATTCCTTGATCGTCTGCTTCACGGCCAGACGATTTTCTTCGTCCAACGTTTCCGACGCGCCCTTGGCTAACGATTCCAAACTGGCCAGCAGATTGGTCAATCCCTTGTCTGACAAGAGACGGGAAATCGCCTCGTCCAACCGGAAGAACAACGGCGAAGGACCGGTCTTGATGACGGGATATTCCTGTCCTTCCAACGCGACGAGCGGCGGGGCGTCCTTACTGCCGCCGGTCAGATTGATCGTGGCCAGGCCGGTCAATCCCTGTGTTTCGAGCACGGCGACCGTATCGGTCTTGATCGGCGTCCCTCTGACGATGTCCAAGATCAAACGAACCTCTTCTGGATTGTCCGGATTGAGAGAGATGCTCCGCACCCGGCCGACATCGACGCCGCGATATTTGACGGTGGAATCCTCGCTCAAACCAGCCACCGATTCTCGAAAATAGGCTTCGTACCGATCGTAGACTCCCCGGTAGTCCATCTTCCCCAGCCACAGCATGCCGATCAGGGCTGCCGCGCCGAGAATCGCCACAAACGCACCGACGAGAATGTAGTTGACCTTTGGTTCCACCTAATTTCCCCGCAAACCAAAGAGCGTGTCTCTCATGACTGACAAAACTCCGGTATCAGGAACGTTCGCCACATTGTTCTCGGTTGTGAGTTCGTCGCTGCCGGCGCTCAGTTGTCGGCCTTCCGTTGATTCCACATGGCCTGTTCATGAGCCGCGCGCCCCCGCGGGCCGTGAAAATACTCGCGGATGATCGGGTCATCCGACCGAGACAGTTCCTCCATGGTCCCGACGCCCAGCACCCGCCCATTACCTAGTACGGCCACGCGCGTGGAGATCCGCCAGAGGGAGTCAAGATCGTGCGTGACCATGACCACCGTCAGCCCCAAATGCGTTTTCAAGGAGAGAACGAGGTCGTCGAATCCCGCCGCGATGATCGGATCCAATCCGGCGGTCGGCTCATCCAGGAAGACCAATTCGGGGTCCATCACGATGGCCCGCGCCAGCGCAGCCCGCCGTCTCATGCCGCCGCTCAGCTCGTTGGGATACTTGCCTGCGCTGTCAGGGGGCAATCCCACCATTGCGATCTTGATCTCGACGATCTCTCGAATCAGTTTAGGACGCAAGTTCGTGTGTTCCCGCAAAGGCACGGCCACGTTCTCGGCAAGCGTCAGGGAGCTAAAGAGCGCGCCGTGCTGAAACATCACGCCGAACCGGCGATGGATTGCGCCTCCGTTGCTCACATCGAGTCGCCGGCTA
>JANDJK010000015.1 GCA_024330925.1 Nitrospira sp. | reverse complement strand
CTTCGCTACTGTGGTGGCGGAGCATGTTTCTCCAATCCGATCCGTTCACTGGTTGACAAAGATCTTTCCCTGCAACAGGTCAACATCGTAGAATCGCCCTCCGTTTGAATCGTGGTTGCGCTCCGACGACCGGCCGACTGGATGCCGGTTGCCAAGGCGGAACGGAATGTCCGGCGCGGTGCCGCCTACGGCCAAGGCTCGTGTGCGAGCGGCCGTTGATTCGAGGGGGAATGACATGGGAAATGACGGCGGAACGAGGGGGCAATGGACGCAGACAACGGGATGATCGAATCGAATCCGCTTCCCCTCGTGTTGGAGGGTTACTTCGCCATGATGGCGGTGATGGTCATCCTGTGGTTCGTGCAACGACGCATCAAGAACGCGGCGGTTGCGGAAGTCGGGTTTTGCCTGGGGCTGATTTCGGTCGTCGCGGGCTATACCGTCCAGACCATCAGCGGGATCGAGCGGACAGTACTGACGATGATGCTTGTGGTGTTATATGCTGGACGGTTGGGACACTATCTGTTAGTTCACCGCGTCATTGGCAAGAAGGAAGACACTCGCTATCAGCGGCTCAGAAAATCATGGGGATCGTCAGAACGGTTCAACATGTTTCTGTATTTTCAGATGTACGCGGCAGCAGCCGCGGTGTTTTCGATCCCCTTTTTGGTCGTGTTGTGGAATCCACGCCCTCCCACGTCGGTAGTCGAGATGGTCGGTCTCTTGATCTGGGGCATTGCGGTAGCGGGTGAGGCGCGGGCTGATCGGCAATTGGCCCAATTTCAAGCCGATCCGCGCAATGAAGGCCGTGTTTGTCGGGATGGGCTCTGGCGCTACTCCCGCCACCCCAACTACTTTTTTGATTGGCTCCACTGGTGTTCGTATGTGGTGATGACTCTTGGAGCTTCGGGGTGGGTCTTTACCTTGATTGGGCCCATCCTCATGGGTTGGCTTATCTTTAAATTGACGGGCATCCCCCCCAACGAGGAAGATGCCTTGGAGAAGTTTGGGGAAGAGTATCGGGCTTATCGGTTGACCACTAATACCTTTTTCCCCGGTGCGCCTAAAAAACGCTGATTTTATTTTTTCTCTTCGGATTTCTCTAAATCTTGCAGGCGAGCCTTGGCAATTTCAGCTTCCTTGCTGGTTGGATAACGGGCGATGATCTGCTCATAGATCCGTTTGGCGTTCTCATAGTTCATGTGGCTTTCCTCGTACGCCGCGTTTTCGAACAGGACCTTCGCATCGTTGTCTGAACACCCTCCCAGCAGCAGCAGGCTGATCGCTCCGATAATCGTCCCTGTTTTTCCCATGGTCATGGCTCCCCTCCGGCGCGTATCCTACTCATTTGAGGCATCTCTGTCCAGACATTGTGGCTTTACACGAGCCGAATCAATACTGTAGCGGGGAGCTGAGATCTGTTCGCTCCGGCAGGCAGGGCAGCGGCCGGGTCTGGTCAGTTTGCTTCGATTGCGAAAGACAAATCCACAATCCAGGCAGGTTGCGGGTTCCAGAACGAATCGCCGCCACCGGTCCCGTGCCAGGCTTTTGACGATATGGGGCAGGTGCCCTTCGACCTCTCGTTCTGGGATGCCGAGCCGTTGGGCCAGTTGATAGGACGACATGCGAGCATCGGTCAGCAGGTCGATGATGCGCTGGCGCATGGTCCGTTCGGGCGGCAACATGGGCCTATAGTAGGCAAGCGGGGATGAAAATGCCACGGGGTAACAGGCTGCTCCAGCCGCCGTTGCAGACGGCGTTAGACCAAATCCCCGAGCAGCCGAGCGAGATTCGGCAGCCAGGGCAACAGGGCTACGCTGAGACAGATCGACAAGGCCACGATCGAGGCGACAAGGTCTTCGTCGAGCTTCGCTTCAGCGGCATAGATCACCGCCATCACTGCCGAAGGCATCCCGGCGATCAGCAGCACTGAAGCCCGTTCCAATCCCGTCAGTCCCAACAGGGCTGCAACCGCCCATCCGATTGACAACCCTCCGCCCATGCGCAGGGCTACGCCCAGGCTTGTAAGCGGCCAGGTCTTTCTGAGGGCATGGATGCTGATCGAGAGGCCAAGCACCAGGCTTGCCAGCGGAATTGTTAGCCAGTGAAAGGGGGTCAGGATCGACCGCAGTCCATCCGGCAGGTGGAGCCCGTTGACCTTCATGGCCACGATCGCAGTCAACGCCCACAACGGCGGGGAGGCGACAAGGCGTCTCAAGGTCTGACTGGAGGATGCGCCGCTGGTCCCGTGCTGGAGCGCCATAGGATAGAGCACCGTGAGCGTAAGCGTCGTTTGGCCGAGATCGAACAAAATCGCCCGCGCCAAACCTTCTTCGCCGAACGTGGCCAGCATGACGGGGAACGCGAAATAGATCGAGTTGATCGAGCCGACCGCCAAGGCAAAGCCTCCCCGCGCCGGTCGTTCGAGACCCAGAAATCGGGCGACCAGCCAGGCACAGGACATGAGGGGGATTGTCACAAGCCAAGCAGCAAGCGGGAGTTTCCACGCCGCGGGAGAAAATGTCACCTGGTCCAACGAGATGAGAATGGTGGCCGGCAGGGTCACGAAAAAGACGAAGGTTCCCAGCCGCTCCGCGTGACGTTTCTCCAACAGACTGAACAGACGTAGCGCGACGCCGGTCATGAAGAGCATGAGAAACAGCGAGAGGGGTGAGAACATAGAAAGGGAGAATAGCAGAAAGAACGAGGATCCTCCTCTCGGCGCCTGCGCGAACCGCTTTTCAAACGCCGCCGCCTTTGGTAGGCTAGCCGACACGGCGACGGAACGGTTCTGTCCTGATCGTTCACCTTGCCAGTCGGAAGGAGGGAGATTGATGTGGATCTCGACTAGATTCTTCGCGATGCTGCGGATGATCGGCCGTCTCTGGTACGACCTCCCGCTGCTCATCCGCCTCCTCAAAGCTTGGGAAAGTGGCAGCTACCCGGGTCTGTCCGCTCGCACCCTCATGGTCGTGGCGGGCGCCCTCCTCTATCTGCTGAGTCCGGTGGATCTTGTGCCGGATTTCATCCCCGGCCTTGGCGTGATCGACGATCTGACGGTGCTGGCTCTGGTGCTCCAAAGCCTGGCTCAGGATCTTGCGGCGTTTCGCATATGGGAGCAAGGTCGCCGGTAGCTCGATGTCAAACCGATGGCCGTTTCGTTTACCCTCACGATCGAACAGAGCGTTGCACCATCTCCATTGTTTCTGCTTCTCATCGCCCGGGAACCGCTCCCCAGGCTTGAACCTCCCCGGTCGTTCTGTCAGAATGCCCCGCCGCATCAGATGTTTCGCCAGCGTCATGCGGCCAACCGGCCCGCATGGGGGCCGTCCATTCCGATGCAGCGAATTCGGGCTGTTGGTGGTGCAGATTAGGAGGGGTAAGGGTATGAAGTTCCTCGCGGTTCATCCTGGTCCGCTGATGTATACGAAAATCTATCTCCGTCTGGAGCCACTCGGCCTTGAAATGGTCGCCCAGGCGGTTCGACAGGCGGGTCATGAGGTCCGCTTGATCGATCTGCAGGCCGATACGTTGAAAGATTACGAGACACTCATCCGTTCCTGGCAGCCTGATGTCGTCGCGTTCGGGTGCAATTACCTGGCGAATGTGCCGGAGGTGGTGGATCTGGCAAAGTTGACGAAGACCATTCTGCCGGACTCGTTTGTCTTCGTCGGTGGGCACAGCGCCTCATTTGTGGCCCGGGAGTTTTTGGAACATGCCAATGGGGCGATCGATTGTGTGCTCAAAGGAGAGGGGGAAGCCGGGGCTCCCAAACTGGTCGAAGCCGTCGAGCACGACCGCAAATCCATCACCAAGATCGCCGGCGTCGTCACCCTTGATGGAGAGGGCCCCCCTCCGCAATTCGTCGAAAGCCTTGACGATGTGCGTCCGGCCCGTGATCTGCTCCGGAACCGACGCAAGTATTTCATTGGGGTCCTGGATCCCTGCGCGTCCATCGAGTTTGCGCGAGGGTGTCCGTGGGATTGCTCCTTTTGCAGCGCCTGGACGTTTTATGGCCGCAGCTATCGGACGGTCAGCACGGAGAAGGCGGTCGAGGAATTAGAGCAGATTCAGGAGCCCGGTATCTTCTTGGTTGATGACGTCGCCTTCATTCAAGCCAAGCAGGGGTTAGAGATCGGCGAAGCCATCGCACGGCGCGGGATCAAAAAACAATTTTATCTAGAGACGCGGGGCGATGTCTTGCTCCGGAACAAGGAGGTCTTTCAGTTTTGGAAGAAGATTGGTCTCCAGTACATGTTTTTGGGGGTGGAAGCGATCGATGAAGAAGGCCTCAAAATGTTTCGCAAGCGGATCTCGCTGGGGAAAAATTTTGAAGCGCTCGAATTCGCCCGTTCCCTTGGTATTACTGTGGCCATTAACATCATCGCTGATCCGGACTGGGATCGCCGGCGGTTTGAAGTCGTCCGTCAATGGTGTCTGGAAATTCCGGAGATTGTGAACATTAGTGTCAACACTCCCTATCCTGGGACGGAGAGTTGGTACACCGAAGCACGCAAAATTCAAACGCGAGACTACCGGTTGTTTGACATCCAGCATGCTGTCTTGCCGACCAAACTTCCGCTGCCTGAGTTTTACGAGGAGTTGGTGAAGACCCAGCAGGTCTTGAATAAAAAGCATTTGGGCTGGGCCGCCCTCAAGGGCACGGCCAAGATCGCCGCAGGCCATCTCTTGCGTGGGCAGACGAACTTCATCAAGATGTTGTGGAAATTTAACAGTGTCTATAACCCCAAGCTGCAACTTGCCGACCACCAGCGTCCTGTGAAATACGAAATGAAACTACCCACCGCCCCGCGGGATGTCACGGCTCTTGATCCCAAACAGTTGTTCATCCTGCCGGCCAAGGGCCGGAAAGGGCGAGCGTTGGATGAGTCCAGCGAACAGTTCGTGGAGGCCACCCGTACGGGGACGAGCATTTGAGAGCGGTTTTCCGGTTTCGTTTCTGAGTTGGTCCTGCGTGGTGGAGGCCATTTTGAGTGAGTCGCCTGTGATGGAGTGAGGCAAGTTCCATCGGTTGCGGTGTTCCCTGTCACAATTGCTCTGTTGGTATCTCCCTTGCGCAGCCCGCGGTGCTTTCTAGCTCTCTACTGAAGGGGGAGGCAGCCGCTGCTCGCAAGTCCTACCCCTCTCTCTGATGGTGTTCAGTACGGTGGCTGGGTGTGCCCCCTCCGTCTGTCTTCCTATGAGGAGGAGACTTGGTATACTGAGCCAGTGTTCTTGTTCTGATGATGTGATAACCGCCAGCAGTGGCTTGACGAGGATATCACGTGGGTGCTCCGAGCTGGGAAGAATTGGCCGACCTCGCGCTGACTCGTGTTCGTCGGGCCGGTGCCGAGTATGGTGACATTCGCCTCCAACGCCGCGTCATCGAGCACATGAGAGGCGAAGATCGTCGTATCGCATCAGTTGACAACGATGAAGACAGCGGGTTTGGCGTTCGGGTCCTTTATCGTGGTGCTTGGGGGTTTGCTGCCAGTTCGGTGCTGTCACTGGAGGACGTTCCCCGGGTGGCGGATCTAGCTGTGGAGCTTGCCAAGCAGGCAGCGTCGGTTGCTACCGAGAAGGTGCGGTTGGCCGAAGAACCGGTTCATCGCGATCGGGTGGCCACGTCTTTTCAGATCGACCCTCAGGTGGTCCCGTTGGAGCGGAAGGCTAGCCTGCTTCAGGAAACGATGGAAGTAGTACACCAGAGGGCGAACATTGTCCGAAGCACTGCTGAACTTTGGTGGTGTCGCGATCGCAAACGATTCCAATCCACAGAAGGGACGGTGTTGGATTTCGATCTCTTGGCTGTGAACGGCTCGATAAGCGCCACAGCCGTCTTCGAAGGGCGGTGTGCTACCCGCTCGTTTCATCTCCCGTATCTTCGCCAAGGCTATGAATTGATCGAAGAGACCTGTTGGCCAGAAGAGGCGGCTCGTGTGGCACGAGAAGCTGTGGAAAAGGCTCGTGCGCCGGCCGTTGAGGACGGCATCTATGATCTCGTTCTTGATCCAGAACATTTGTCACTGACCATTCACGAATCATGCGGTCATTCAACGGAATTGGATCGTGCCCTCGGATACGAAGCCAATTACGCTGGTACGACCTTTCTCACGCCGGATAAGCTGGGCACCTTTCAATTTGGTTCCCCCCATGTCACCCTTGTAGCAGATAACACGGAGCCTGGCACCTTGGCAGCCACTGGCTATGATGATGACGGAGTGCAGTGCCAGCGGTGGGATATAGTCCGCGAGGGGATCTTCGTCGGCTATTCAACGAGTCGCGAGGTGGCACCCAAGATTGGGGACTCACGGTCGCGGGGGTCGAATCGGGCTGACGGGTGGGGGAGTATCCCGATTGTCCGGATTGCTAACATCGGACTTGTGCCTGGCACTGCTTCGCTGGACCAACTGATTGCGGATGTCAAGCGTGGGATTTACATTGAAGGCCAGGGCTCCTACAGCATCGATCAATATCGATACAACTTTCAATTTGGCGGTGACGCCTTCTGGCTGATCGAAAATGGACGGCGCTCGCACATGGTGCGCGACGTGATCTATCACGGCATCACTCCGGAGTTTTGGGGTAAGTGTGACGGTGTGGCAGATTGGTCTCATCGACATCGGTATGGGTTTATCACCTGTGGCAAGGGACAGCCGGTTCAGTCCGGTTGGATGACGCACGCCGCGTCACCGGCGTTGTTTCGGCGAGTTCACGTGATCAGGGGAGGGAAGGGACTGTGAGCCAGCCCTTTGCAAAGCCGTGGTTCAAGATGACAAGCCGAGAGGAGTTTCGTTTTTTGGTCGATGTGATCCTCGCCCGTTCGACGGGCGACCATACCGTGGTGACTCTCCAAGATGAACAGTCTGGCACTACGCGGTTCGCCAACAATCAGGTGATTCACCATGTTGATCGGCGGTGCAGTCGTTTGACTGTGACGGTGTCGTTTGGGTATCGACATGGCACAGCCTCCACAACGGATTTTAGCGCCGGTGCTGTTCAGAACATGGTGGCGCGAGCTGAGCGCATTGCCCGGGTGGCCCCAGAGGATCTTGAACATCTCCCACCGCCGACCCCCTGCCAGTTTCCCCTCAGGGAAACAGCACGGGCGGAAACGATTGCTGCTGGCCCGACCCGTCGCCTTGAGTATGCAAACGAGGCCATTGGCCTCTGCCGCATGGAAAACCTGATGGGGGCTGGGATTGTGTCGTCATCGGTCGCTTCGATAGGTATCGCGGCAGACAATGGTCTGTTCGGTTATGAAACGAGAACCGAGGCGGAGTTTAGCATCACAGTGCACGCCGGCGACGTGACTACTATCACAGGGGCCGACTCGATCAGAACCGGCTCGATGGGGACCGGATGGAGCGCTGCTTCTCACCGGTCGATCGATCATCTGAGGATCCAGGAGCGGACCCTCGTGGCTATTGATAAAGCCAAGCGGAGCCGCGACGCCAGGGAATTGCCCCCCGGCGAGTACCCGGTCATCCTTGAACCGGCTGCGGTGGCAGGACTCTGGTGCTGGCTTATCCAAGCCCTTGATGCCAAGTCCTATGAGAAGGGGACTAGCCCGGTAGCTGGACAGGTGGGCAAACCCCTTATGGACAAGCGTCTTACCTTAAGCAATGATCCTGGGCATCCCGATCTGCTCGGTGTGGGGTTCACTCAAGAAGGGTTGCCGAGTGGGCCGTCTACGTGGATCGATGCCGGCTGTTTACAGCACCTCGCTTATGACCGCTTCACTGCCCAAGCTTGGGGGATCAAGGAGATGCCCACGTTGGAAGCGCCGATCCTCTCTGTCCAGGGCTCGTTGTGCGGAACGATCGGCGACTTGGTTAAGCAGATCGACCGGGCCATTCTGGTGACAAACTTCTGGTATATCCGTTCCGTCAATCATCGCGATCTGACATTAACTGGCATGACGCGAGATGGAACGTTTCTGGTCGAGAACGGCCATATTGTGTGCCCGGTGAAAAATTTTCGCTTCCATGATAGTCCCTTAAGGGTGTTTCGGAATATCGATGCTGCGACGGTCCCCTTGGAAGCGGTTTCGCCGGAGACGCGCAAGATGTTGGCGCCGGCTATGGCCCTGCCGCGTTTCCACTTTTCGAGCGTCACTCGATGGTAGGAGAAGGGCGGTCAACACTGGCATGCCGATCCGTGATCCAACCATTGACTCTTCCGTCGAGCAGGAGTAGACACAACATCTGGTCGGTGATACCGCCAAGTTGGAATGGCCGTCTCACACGAAGAGGCGGACGAGAGCTGGATAGTATACGAACGATTCGGAGCCGGACTGATGCCTCACCGATCGAGTGACGAACCACTTTGTGTTATCCGTCGTATTCCCCCACCTGATCAGATGGAGGCAGTTCGTTCTGGCACACGACCGTTGGGAGAGCGGCTTGGCAAGGCGGTGATCTCCTTGGGCCGTTTGATTGCCCAACGATTCCTTTCTTCCTCGATCCCTCACCCAGCTCACGTTTCGAGAGAAGGATCGCACAACGAGTGTCGAGGAGGACCGGATGATGTCCTGCACGATGTCGTAGCAGAAAGCGAAACAGTTGTGGGACAGACAAGCCAAGGGGCTGAAGCGGAAGGGAGGAACATGGTGAATGACAACAACACGTCTGACTCGATGAGAGAGAGGGGGGAAGGCGAAGAAACGTCGGGGGCAAATCTTCCGGCCGAGCCTGCTTTGGTCTGTTCCGTCGTTCAGCCTGAAGAAGTGGCCGAGTTGCGCGTCTTTCTTCTTCAGCAGCAACAGGACATTGTGCGGTTAGCCTCCCAGATCCAAGAGTTACGGTCTCTTGTGATGGCTCAACAACGTATGATCGCACAATTGACCGAGACGACATATCCCCACGCTGTCTCGTTGAGGCCGGGTGGTCCTCCAGCGGCCCAGTCTCCGTCAGGTCGGCAGGGACGGCCCAAAGCTCCAAAAGCGGAAAAGATGGCAGCAGCAAAGAACGAGTCCCTGTGGTTACCACTAAACGTCTAGCGTCCTATCCATCAGTCAAGTAGTCGAGTATGAGGTGCCGTTCTCCGTACCAGTCCCTCGCCCTATGACGTTATGGTGCAAGCTCCCCTGAATCCGGGGCGGGCGCTTGCCGCCTGGGTCCTCTCGATCATGACTGGCATGATAGGGGAAGCCTCTTCCGTGTTGGATGCCTTCTCAGGGCTTAGTCACTTCCCTGTGCCGCTGTCTAGCACGCTGCGGACTCTCCACCATCCTATGACCACGATGTCCGATCGAGCACAACAGCCTGTTGATCAAGGGCTCCGACTGGTCTATGCCTTGAACCAGGAGGGGATGGGGCAGACCTTTGAAGAAGCTGCCAGGCGTGATCGTTCCGCCGTTATGCCCGCTTGGAGTATCGCTCTGGTCTTGGAATCGAACGTCAACCTGCTCTTGAGTAAGGAGCGGGCACGAAGGGGGGAGGAGATGCTATATCCATCTTGTGCTCAGCTTGCTCATGCACGCGAAGTTGAACGGCGCTCTGCCGAGGCACTGAGCCTACATAGCCTCCATTACGATTCAGAAAGGGGAGCGAGAACGACAGGGGAGCACGTCTATGCCAATGCCAAGGGGGTACTCTGGCGGGATTTCCCTTCCGATGCCGGTGTGCTCTTTGCTGCGGCGCTCATGCATCTTCGGCCCTGGGATTCAGGGATGCTGCCCGGAAAGCCACCAGCAGAAACGGAGGAAATTGTCTCGACACTGGAGGCCGTCTGTGTCCGACTCCTCGATCATCCCGGGGGCTGCCATTCTTACATTCCTAACATTCATGTCGTGGAGGCTTCCCGCCTTCTAGAACGGGCGGTGACATGTACCGAGCGGTTGCCGAGACCCATGCTGCTGGGCGCTAGTTCGCCCATCCCCATGCCGGTGCACATCGACAGGCGGCGTGGGCGATATCACGAGGTGACGGAAGGGAATGCTCCCACTGTTCTTGTCGATCGAGAAGCTCTGAATAGGCGAATCGAGGCTGGGGAGTATGCCGACGCTTCCTCTGTGCACCATCTTTATGGGGTGTGGGTCTCCTTGCTCATGGAAGGACGCAAGGCTGAATCGTTGAAGATCGCGCGGCAGTTGACGACCTTGCTGGGGGAGACCAAGGTGCAACGGGCTCAAGGGAGGGAATGGTACCGGCCTGCTCCCCTCTGGTCCATGATTCGGTTCGGTCAATGGAATGAACTGCTGCGTGAACCAGCTCCCGGCAAAGAGGTTAGGCTGCATTATGGAATCTGGCGACTGGGGCGGGGGCTGGCCTTGGCTGCTACTGGCCGGTTACCAGAGGCGGAAGCGGAATGGGTGATTTTGTCCGCCGCAACTAAGCAGGTGGGGCACGTTCGAACAGAGGAGGGCAAGATCGAACGGGCCATGCTCAACATTGCCGAACGGCTGTTGGCCGGAGAAATTGCAAGTCGATGGGGAAACTATCGGCAAGCAATTGGGAAGTTCAAGGAGGCCTTGGCCATCGAGGACAATATACCCTCTCCGCTGCCTCTCTGGCCGATTCCCATTCGTCATTATCTGGGAGCAGTTTTACTGGCGGCAGGCCAGCCTAGCGAAGCGGAGGCTGTCTATCAAGCTGATTTGATCAAGAACCCCCACAATGGATGGGCGCTAAAAGGGCTTGTCCAAAGCCTACGTGCCCAAGGCAAGATCCACGAAGCGGACGAAGTGGAGCGTCGATTCAAGGCAGCGTGGGCCTATGCTGAGGTGCCACGTATGGGATCACGTTTTTGAGAGGCAAGGACAGAGCAGGAGGGACAATGTATGTGATTGTAGGGGTGATGGGGCCGGCCAACGCCAGAAAAAAGGATCTTGAAAATGCCAGATTGCTTGGCGAATTGATCGCACGACGGGGGTGGGTGGTGTTGACGGGAGGTCGGGATGTTGGTGTGATGGATGCTGCTTGCGAAGGGGCCAAGAGGGTGGGGGGGAGCCTCACCGTGGGCATCTTGCCGACGGCTAAGGACCGGGTGTCCCGCTATGTCGATGTACCAATCATTACGGAGATGGGTAGTGGTCGCAATAACATTAATGTGTTGACCAGCCACGTGGTTGTGGTCTGTGGCTTGACGGGGGCCGGCACCGTGTCGGAAGTGGCCTTAGCGGTCAAAGCCGGAAGGCCGGTCATTTTGGTAGGGGCATCTGCCGAGGAGGAGGCGTTCTTTCGAAAACTGGGCAAACGGCTGGTGAGCGCCGTCGATTCGCCGGAAGAGGCGATTGCGCTGATTATGAAGCGGTTAGGAACGCTCCGCGACCGTTTGGGGACTGCTTCGATGAGCGGCTATGACGGTCTCTACACATAAAAATAACTCTTAAATAGTATCACTCACAATGAAAGAGCCGCTTCTTGGGTGATCGGTTGTGCTCTCACGGGCACCTTCCGTACGTTCTCGCCCGCTGACCGAATCGATTGGTGTTTAGAGAATCAAGGTGGGATGCAAAGCAAGTGGTTGCTGCGGATATCGTCATGGACAAGGAGGGTGATGAGATGAAGTCGAGACGGCAGAGAACACGTAACGTGATGGTGTGGGGTCTGTTCGGAATGCTGGTGAGCGTCTTGCTCTGTCACCCTCCCCGCACTGCCCAAGCAGCGGAACCGATGAAAGCCTATTTTGCGGGGGGCTGTTTCTGGTGCATGGAGGAAGTGTTCGAGGCTGTGGAAGGCGTGCTGTCGGTTGTTTCGGGCTACATGGGAGGCACAGTTGCCAATCCAACGTATGCTCAAGTGTCCAGCGGTAAGACCGGCCATGCCGAGTCGGTGGAGGTGACCTATGATCCTGCCAAGGTAAGCTACCAAACGTTGCTCGATGTTTTTTGGCATAACGTAGATCCCCTGACGCCCAACGGGCAGTTCTGTGACCATGGTACGCAGTATCGATCAGCCATCTTTTTTGGAACCGATGAAGAACGGCGGCTGGCTGAGGAGTCGAAGACGGCGCTTGAACGATCGAAACGGTTTAATCAACCGATTGTGACCCAGATCGTCAAGGCGTCCACATTCTATCCGGCGGAGGAGGAACACCAGGATTATTACAAAAAAAATCCGATCCGCTATAAGTATTACAAACTCGGCTGCGGACGGGCTCAGCGGCTAGAGACTTTGTGGGGCAAGCCGTAACGGCCTGTGCCCATGAATTGGGCGAGGAGGACGACGAGTGCCTGAGAGCAAGGAGAACAGACCAATGAAACGGGCGGTCAGTCGGAGGATGGCGGATCTTGCGCAGTCCGAGATTCGGGCAATGACGCAGGCCTGCGCACACGTCAAGGGCATCAATATGGCTCAGGGAGTCTGTGACACGCCGGCGCCGCCGTTGGTGTTGGAAGCGGCGCAACGGGCTATCAGGGAGGGGCGAAACGTCTATACGAGGTTTGACGGTCTGCCGGAATTGCGCCAGGCGCTGGCCGAGAAACTGGCCCGTTACAACGGCATTCAGGCCGATCCGGACACGGAGATCGTCGTCAGCGCCGGAGCGACCGGCGCCTTCCATTGTGCCTGCGAGGCATTGTTGGAGCCAGGCGATGAGGTCATCGTCTTTGAGCCGTTTTATCAATATCACGTGAGCGCGTTGTTGGCGGTGGAAGCGGTGCCGGTTACGGTCAGGATGGAGTCTCCGGCTTGGACCTTCACGTTGACACAACTTGAACACGCCGTGACTGCAAAGACGAAGGCGGTGGTGGTCAACTCGCCGGGCAATCCCTCTGGAAAAGTGTGGACACGAGATGAACTGGAAAGGGTTGCGACCATTGCCAAGAAGTACGACCTCTTCGTGCTTTCTGACGAAATCTATGAATACTTTCTCTATGACGGGCGGTCTCATCTGAGCATAGCCTCGTTGTCTGGGATGGCGGAGCGAACGATCACCATTGGTGGCTATTCGAAAACCTTTAGCGTTACAGGGTGGCGCATCGGTTATAGTGTGGCAGCTCGACCATGGGCCCAGGCCATCGGCGTGGTCAACGATCTGCTGTACGTGTGCGCTCCGGCTCCGCTTCAAATGGGGATCGCCGCTGGTGTCATCGAGCTGCCCGGTGACTTCTACCAAGAGCTTGCGCGCTCGTACCAGCAAAAGCGGGATCGGGTCTGTGAGGCGTTGGCCGAGGCTGGGTTGACTCCCTTGATTCCCGAAGGCGCGTACTATGTGTTGGCGGATGTCTCGAAGGTGCCAGGCCCGACTGGCAAGGCCCGCGCGATGGCTCTCTTGGAAGCAACCGGTGTGGCGGGGGTGCCGGGGGAGGCATTTTTCTCCGGACCGGAAGGCGCACGCTTTGTCCGCTTCAGCTACGCCAAGACCGACGAAGAGCTGGATGAGGCCTGTCGTCGCCTGAAGCGAGTAAGGTGGTAGCTGAGCGAGAGAGCATATTGCTTGCCCCTTTTTTCGGTTCAGAGTATGAAACGTGAGAGGAAGACGCTCCTTTCCTCTGTGTGGGTACCTTTGTTGCGATCCCTCTTGTCACAGCCTGTGTCCACCAGCCGTTGAATCATGACGGCTCATTACCTGAAGACCAGCCTGTCTTGGCTGGGAAGTGGGAGTACGAAGACGGCGCAGTTATTGTGTTTCGGCTTGATGAAAAAGGACACGGGACATATCCCGATCAAGATGGACGATTCGAAACCAGTCGGCTCAACGGCCGTACGTGGGTCGGCAAGTGGTATCAGAAGGAAAACGATCGGGAAGGAGGATTCAGGGTCGTGCTGTCCGATGACTACACGGAAGGTGACGGCACCTGGTGGTACGATCGAAGGGGAGGAGATTCAGCCCCTGCCCCAAAAGGCGGCACATTTCATCTCAGCAAACGAACCGCTCTCACCAAGCTCGGCGAGACCTCTCCTGCTCCGTAAGCTCTACCGACAACGGCCGTTCAGGGGCCTTCGTCCCTTTTCAACCCTACCAGGCATGGTAGCAGGCAAGATTGCTGGGCAAGGTCACGAGGGCAGATCGGCAAACAGCCATGGGGCTTCCTGTTTACGCCGACGTTCGTAGGCCGCGATGGCGTCTTCATGTTGGAGTGTGAGGCCGATGGAATCCAATCCCCGATAGAGACAATCTTTTCTGAACGGATCGATGTCAAATCGATACACTGTTCCGTTGGGGGTGATGACCTGCTGCGCGCCCAAGTCTACGGTGAGGCGGTATCCTTCCGTAGCGAACACGTCTTTCATGAGGGATGAGACGGTCTCACGATCCAAAATGACTGGCAGGATGCCGTTCTGGAAGCAGTTGTTATAGAAAATGTCGGCGAAACTCGGCGCGATGATGCAGCGGAAGCCGTGATCCAAGAGTGCCCATGGTGCATGTTCTCTTGATGATCCGCAACCGAAGTTGTCTCGTGTCAGTAAGATCGTGGCACCTTCATAGCGGAGCTGATTTAAGAAAAAAGTGGGATCTGGTGATCCATCGGGCCTTCTCCGCCAATCGTAAAAGAGGCCCTCGCGCAGGCCGGTCCGCTTGATCGTCTTCAAGAACTGTTTCGGGATAATTTGATCCGTATCGACGTTGACCCGGTCCAGCGGAGCCACCAGACCGGTTAGTCGGGTAAACGCTTGCATCGAGTCCACCCTTGAGTGATCAATTTGAACGCTGTCGTGCGCACGCACCGGCGCTACAGGCCCCAATGGCGTGCGCGATCAAATTCTAAACCCACCGCCTGATGTCCACGAAATGTCCTGCGATTGCAGCGGCTGCCGCCATGGCTGGCGAAACCAAATGGGTTCGCCCGCCTGCACCCTGACGCCCTTCGAAATTACGGTTGCTCGTGGAAGCACACCGTTCTCCCGGAAGGAGCACGTCGGCATTCATCGCAAGGCACATGCTGCATCCTGCTTCTCTCCACTCAAACCCCGCCTCGCGGAAGATCCGGTCGAGTCCTTCCGCTTCTGCCTGGGCCTTCACCAGGCCGGATCCAGGAACGACCATTGCACGGACTCCCTTCGCAACTCGTTTCCCTCGGACAAAGGACGCGGCCAGTCGAAGATCTTCAATTCGTGCATTGGTGCATGACCCAATGAACACACGGTCGATCGCAATGTCTGTAATGGGGGTGTTGGGTTTGAGCCCCATGTATTCCAACGCCCGCTCAGTTGCGCGTCGCGCGTTTTCGTCTGCGATGGTTTGAGGGTCCGGCACCGTTTCGTCTACGCCAACTACCATGCCAGGATTAGTGCCCCAACTGACCTGGGGGGCAATGTCCTCGGCCTGCAGGGTCACGGTGGTGTCATAACGAGCGTCCGAGTCGGTCTTGAGTTGCTCCCAGGCCTTCACTGCTTGATCAAACAGCATGCCTTGTGGGGCAAGTGGCCGGCCTTTCAGGTAGGCAATGGTTTTTTCGTCAGGGGCAACCATGCCGGCCTTGGCTCCTCCTTCAATCGACATATTACAGAGGGTCATACGGCCTTCCATGCTCAAGGCACGAATGGCCGAACCAGTGTATTCAATGACGTGGCCGGTTCCGCCGGCAGTCCCAATCTTTCGGATGATGGCAAGGATGATGTCTTTGGCTGAACAAAAATCAGACAAGGTCCCTTCGACCCGGATTTCCATGGTCTTCGGTCGTTTTTGAATAAGGCACTGGGTTGCCAAGACATGTTCAACTTCGCTCGTGCCGATGCCGAATGCCAATGCGCCAAACGCTCCGTGGGTTGAGGTATGGGAATCACCGCAGACGATGGTCATGCCAGGTAAGGTGAAGCCCTGTTCCGGCCCGATCACGTGCACGATGCCTTGGCGGATATCTTTCATGCCAAACAGAGGGATGCCGAACTCGCGGCAGTTTTCTTCGAGCGTCTCGATCTGTTTGGCGCTGATGGGATCAGCAATGGGGAGAGTCCGATCGGTGGTCGGCACATTGTGGTCTGGCACCGCCAGCGTGGCGGCTGGTCGCCGAGGTCGCCGGCCAGCCAGCTTTAATCCTTCGAACGCTTGGGGGGATGTCACTTCATGAATCAGTTGACGATCGATGTACAGCAAGGTGGTGCCGTCGACCTCTGCGTGGACCACATGCGCGTCCCAAATCTTATCGAACAGCGTCCTCCCGGCCATGTTTTCTCCTTCCCCTCCGTCAGGCAATGGGTACTCCGCGAACGGAGAGCGGATGCGGATAAGGGGTGCCATTATACCAAGGAGCAGAAACAGTGCACCAGGGAGGGGAAGCACGAGCACTACCGGCACTGCTGTTATGCTTGCAACACCCCATCTCTGCGTGCTACCAGCGGGCATTCGGTGATTGTGCCGGACAGACGAATTGCCTCGGGGCTCTTGCTTGACGCTATGTTGCAATGGGATCGACAGGGGAATACCCCCATCTGGATGAACCCGCCGGTGCTGAGATGGTCGCAGCAGTTGCTCAACAGTTTTCGACACTGGATGGGGCGAGAGCTGATTACCCGTTCCGGGTCGAGCCTACGTGATGCGGAGATCTTGTTCACGGCGCCTTTCGTGGTGGTGTCGCATGGGAATGAGCCGGACCCCATCCTCAATTACGGAAACCAAGCGGCATTACGACTGTGGGCGATGGAATGGGATCAGTTCACCCGCACTCCCTCACGGATGACGGCGGAGCCGGTCCATCGAGAGGAACGACGGCGGATATTAGAGAGAGCGCAGGCGCGAGGGTACGTGGAAGGATATCGTGGAGTCAGGATTTCCGCGACCAATCACCGATTTCTGGTGATTGACGCAATCCTCTGGAACGTCCTCGATGACCAAGGCTGTTATCTGGGGCAGGCTGCCATGTTTCAGCAGTGGGAGGAAGTGTGCTGAGGATTCTTAAGTTTATGAAGAGGGGCTTTTAGCTGTGCTTGCAGTTCTTGATTGTCTGGAGGAATGCCCAGTGAGATAGGGTAGACAAAGGTGAGCCAGGCTGAGGTTGAAGATTTTGGTTAGGTCCACAACTCAAGGGGCCCATGGTTGGCAATACCTCGCAGCAGATCGTGCGATGAGACAATGCCGATCGGATGGCGGTTTCCGTCCAGAACGGGAACGGCGTGAATTCGTTCAACAAGCAAGATGCGGGCGATATCGCGAATATTCGTCGAGGGGGTGGCTGAAATGACCCTTGTGGTCATGATGTCAGCGAGTTTGATGTGCGCCGCTGTGGACGGTGATTGCCCCCTGAGGAGCTCGGGGGCCTGAGACAACAGGTCGCGTTCTGAGACCAATCCAACAAGAATGCCGTCCAGCGATGTGATCGGGAGATGCCGAAATCCCTTGGTCGTCATGATATGCCATGCCTCGCTGAGGGTGTGAGTGGAGGCTAGGGTGATAACCGGCGATGTCATGAGATCACGTGCGATGACTGCTGCTCTCGATCTTGGTTCGGGGTTCGCCAGGCGCTGGTATGTCTGGAGAACGACAGATGTCAGATGGTCTTCCGAGGAGGAAGGATGTTGTCGCGGATGATGGCCGACCTCGCTTGCCTGGGTTGGCGCATGACGTGCGCCGACCGGAGAGTCCTGGTATGTACGGACAACGCCGTTAACGGTGATGAGGAGAGGCATAGGGGAAATCCTCAAGGCTCGTATCGGAATCTTGTGTCCAAGACTTTAGGGGAGAGGGGGAGCTGCAAGAGGTGGGAAAGTTTCCTCTCTTGTTTCGGGAAGGTTGCTGTGATGGGGGAGTCGTGGGGAACAGATCCGTTGGTGTGTGGTGTGCTGTGGTTGCAATCAGTTTAGGAATCAGTGTAGCGTAATTGCGTGAGCATGTTAATGCGAGAGGGGGTTCCTCCTGTCCATCGATTTTTCTCCTTGTGCACCCTCGTGCTCCTCGCTCTCACAGGGGGCCTCACTGCCTGCGGAGGACCAGGGTGGGACGGTTATTTTAAGCAGGGGGTTGGGCGATTGACTCAAGATGATGTTCGAGAGAAGTTGGGCCCCCCCCATGCCGCAAAGACTCCGGTTTTGGGTGGTGACAGTCTCTGGGTTTATCGGGTAGCGTTGAGCGAGCAGGAATTATCACAATGGACTCCAACGTTCTTGGTGGAGGCATCCCAATCTATCGGATCGCTTGTAGGCAAGCCGACCGATCAGCCTAAACCCACTTTGTACTGTTATCGCTACCTCCTGACCTTTACAGAGGATCGTGTGTTGAAAAGTTGGAGGCGAGAGGAATGTGCTCCGGGAACGCGGCAAGCGTTGAGCGCTCGTTAGAAGGAGCAAGTAAAGAATTAAAGAAATTAAAATTAAAGAGAAGGATTTCTCGTTGGGTGATCGGTCCGTCCCCGCTGTTTCAGGGTGGACGGTATGCCGTGAAGGTGGTGAAGGGAGCGGCTCTCGTGCTGGTAAGTCAGGTTGGTTGCTTCCCTTTGAAGCCCTATGCTATAAACCTCGAAGGATGATATCCATGTGCCTACAGCATGGACTCCTGAAACCGGTGCAAGTCGAGAAGTCCATCCGTCTTCCGTAACAAACGTCCAATTTTGAGGCAGGCCTCACCGGCCAATTCACTTGTCTGCTTTTTTCTTTGAGGGAGGTAGGGAATGGAGAAGAAGATGCATGTTGTTCTCTTAAGCCTGGGGATGATAGTAGCCGGAGCATCAGCCGCGTACGCACTGCAAGCTGGCGGAGTGGAGGTCGGCAGTTTGGAAACAGGGTCGGTTGTTGGTCAGCCGTTTAAAGAATTAACCGTGGACGCCGCCTTTTACTCTATCGAGATTGGTGACATGAAGACGTGGTATCCCCCGATGACCGTCATTGATTTTAAAACCAGGCCGGGAGCGCCAGTTCTCTTGAAGGTAACCAACAAAGCAACGGCCGAACACGGGTTCCACCTCACTGCTGCAGCCGCAGATCAGTCAGCACCGACGGTGTTGGATACCAAACTTGTGTTAAAGCCTGGTGAAACTCAATATATCGGTGTTCCCACGAGCGACTTGTTTTATGGGGCTGGAGCGGTGTTGGAGTATCGCTGCCATCTCCATCCTGCTCACGTGGGTGGGAAATTGCTTATGATCAAGTGAGTGATGGCTCGGAATGAGCAATGGCACAATGTGGAGACATGGAGTGGGGGAACTGTAAGTTGAGCAGCTAAGCAGAATTGGCGACGAAAAAAGGAAGAACAAAAACGGCCTCAAGGAGCGATCCTTGGGGCCGTTGTATTTGTCGCGGTGTACCGCAACACTAGACTGATGAAACGGTTAACGGGAAAAAGACTACGAGACGACTTGCCCGTCAGCACGAGTCAGTTTCTGACGCCGCTCCACACCTTGTTAGGATCAATCGTCTTATCGGGATTGAGCCGCTTTGCTTTCTCAAGGAGCGCTTCCGTTGTTTCAGGATAGGCAGGGTCTGGAATGCAACAGTTGTCGACGGGACACACGGCAGCACACTGCGGCTCATCGAAGTGGCCAACACATTCGGTGCATCGCTCGTGGGTAATGACGTAAACGTTATCACCAACTCCTTGGCCGTCTCCAACGTGAAACCCTTTGCTTTCTGCATCACTGCGTGTCTCAAAAATCGCTTCATTGGGACATTCCGGCAAGCACGCTCCGCAGGAAATACATTCGTCTGTAATCAACAGTGCCATGATTGGTGCCTCCTTCTCACTCCGGCAACTCAGCAAGACGAAGTTGACAACATTGCGTCACCCTGACCATAGTTCTTGCCACAGCTCTCCGTCCAGTTTCACAGTGTGGGGGGAACCATGGAAACAAAAATGGAGCCGCATTTTATGCCGCGGATCTTTTGCAAGTCAACAGAACTGGGGTGGGAAGAAGACCTAGATGGCCATGAGAACGTGGGCCCTTGGACTCAGCTTTGTTAAGAAAACGAAAATGCGATGGGCCACGGAAGTAGGCAAACGCTGAATCTATGACAAAGATCACGGCTGATCAGGGAACCACCGGAGAAAGCCCTGCTGGACAATCCAAAAACCGGATTGTCATGATGGTGCTGCTTGCGTTTCTCCTGATGAGTCTCTCTGTGTTCATTGGAGAGCGGAGGGAGTCGAGTGTCATCGTTGTCCAATTTCCGAGTGGGATTGAACTGGAGGCCGAAGTGGCCGATACACCGGAGAAGCTGTTGTTCGGGTTGGCATTTCGGGATCGTTTGCCTCCGAACGGCGCGATGCTCTATATTTTTGAAGAAAATGGTCTCCATCGCGTTCGAACCAAAGAATACCGGTTCCCAGTCGATATTCTATGGGTTGATGAGAGTCATCATGTTGTCCATATGGTGGAACATGCTGAGCCCTGCTTCCACGATCCCTGCCCATTTTATGGTCCGCCGCCGGTGGCGGCCCGCTATGTCATCCAAACTGAAGCCGGATTTCTCAAAAAAACCGGTGTGAAACAGAGTGATGAACTTAAATATTCGCTTCGTATGTGACGCGAGCGCATAAGTGCTGTGCATGTGAAGACGAAGGTGACGGTGTCGAGGCTGTCACAGGGTGGAGAGGGGGGAAATGGAAAGATTTCAAAAAGTGGCCCGCGTGGATGAGCTGCGTCCCGGACAATCAAAAGTTGTCATGGTCAAATCGCGCGCCATTGCGCTGTTTAACGTGGATGGCCAGTATTACGCCATTCACAATAGTTGTCCCCACGAGGGAGGGCCGCTGGCGGAGGGACGACTCAAGGGATTCGTGGTATCCTGCCCGTGGCATGATCTTGCCTTTGATGTGCGGAATGGACAGGGAACGGACGGAGGAGGCTATTGTGTCGGAAGTTATGAAATCCGTATCGAAGGAGCCGATGTGCTGATTGGGCCTCGGCGCAAGATCTAGGAAATCTCTCGGGTTGCGGCATCTCTTGCCGGCGACAGTGAGCACAACCCCAGTGAATCCGTCGAAACCGGATCTTCAGATGTCTCTGGTGGGCGAGACACATGACACGCGCTTGCTGACGACAACGGTCAGCGAGCCGTTTGTTATTCGCTTATGGGAGGATCGTACACGAGGCGAGCTGTGGGTGCCATCGTACGATACAAAAAACGTGGTACTGCTCAATGATGACTTCCTCCGCATCGCGAGTAATAATGCGGTCGAAAACGGGCAGCGGATCTTCGAATTTAAAGCGCTGACGCCGGGGACACACCACCTTGTGTTCGAGAAACGGATGGGATGGAAGTTTACGGCGGAGGATCGTCGCGTATTTCAGATTGAGGTTGCAAATCCGCCAAGCGGTTGAATAACCAATGCCGGACATTGCGTTTCTCAATGGTCGATTCGTTGCTTGGGCTGAAGCCACTGTTTCCATTGACGACAGGGGGTTTCAGTTTGGAGATGGGGTGTACGAAGTCATCCGAACCTATGGGGGCAGACCTTTTGAGCTCGAGGCGCATCTCGATCGGCTCGAACGAAGTGCCAAGGAACTGTCTATCCACCAGCCCTACTCGCGACCACAATGGAGAGAGTGGATCAAGCAAGCCATTGAGCTGTCTGGCTATCGCAATGCCAAGGTCTACATTCAAATCACCCGGGGAGTGGCTCCTCGGGAGCATGCGTTTCCTGCCCATGCTTCTCCCACGGTTGTCATGACGGTTCGGGAGCTCCACCCGCTGAGTGCCGAGTTGCGGCGAGCGGGGGTGACAGCTTGTACGGTTACCGATCAACGGTGGGGGCGGTGTGATATTAAAAGCCTCAATTTGCTGGGTAACGTTCTGGCCCGTGAAGAGGCGAGGCGGGCTGGGGTGTTTGAGGCGATTTTGGTAAAGGATGGCGTAGTGACGGAGGGATCGATCAGTAACGTCATGGCTATTCGGTCGGGAGTCCTTGTCACGGCTCCCGAAGGGGCTCGCATCCTGTCTGGGGTGACCAGAACAATGGTCCTGGCGCTGGCGGCGAAGGAGCGGATCCCGGTGGAAGAACGGTTCTTTCCGGTCGAGTTCCTGTATGAGGCGGATGAGGTGCTTCTGACCGGCACCACGATCGAAGTAGTAGGGGTGATCCAGATTGATGGCAGAACCATTGGAGCTGGGTGTCCCGGCCCCATCACACAAATGTTGGCCGCCCGATGGGAGGTTCTGACGTCGTAAACGTACCCCCTTGCTTTGCCTCTATATGCATGGTATCGTGCGGTAATGGGAAGTGGGCGCAGGCCCACTTTTTTGTTTGGGGCTCACGCACCGGAGCAGGCGACGGGAGCGTGGGAAAAACGGGGGCGAGGAGCTGGGCGCTGGGAAGCGTCGTGCCAACAAGGAGAAGGGACGGGGTGCGTACGCATGATCGGGGAACGCAAACAGTTGTCGAGCGGGTGGAGGAGGTCGCCTCGCCGATTCTCTGGGCGTTAGGGTTGGAGCTGGTTGAAGTGGTATGGATTGGACAGGGACCTCGCTCTACCGTCCGTATTGTGATTGATAAGCCGGCTGGCGTGACCATTGCGGACTGTGAACGGGCCCACAGGGCTTTGAGTCCGGCACTTGACGTCGCAGATGTTGTTACCCACGCCTATACACTGGAAGTTTCTTCGCCTGGCCTCGACAGACCATTTAAACGTCTTGAAGACTATCAACGGGCGATGGGGAAAGAAGTCAGTCTCAAGCTGCGTCACCCGCTCGACGGCCGGTGGCGCCTGGTTGGATTGCTAGAAGAAGTAGGAGAACGGGAGATTTGTGTGGCTGTCGCGGATAGTAGAGAGGGGGTTGCAGAGAAACTGAGCAAGCGGCGGTTGGTGAGACTGAGCCGGGAGTCCATTGCTGAGGCAAAGCTGGTGGTCAAAGTGTAGGCCCAAGAGCAACAGGTCGACACCACTGGCATCGAACAACGAGTGGGAGTGTGACGCATGAATCGAGAACTGATCTCCGTGATCGACGAGATCGGACGGCAAAAAGGTATCGACAAAGCACGGGTAATCGGAGCCATCGAGTCTGCTCTTCAGACGGCAGCCAAAAAACGGTTTGGTCAATCTGAGAATATCCAGGTCGAAATCGATCCTAAGACCGGAGAAATCTCTGTCGTTTCCAAGAAGGTCATCGTTGAGCGGGTGACAAATCCGAAACTGGAGATCTCATTGGAAGAGGCTCGTCAGTATGACGCGGAGGCGGAGATCGGAGATGAGATTGGGTCGCTGATCGAAATGAACGAGTTGGGGCGGATTGCGGCTCAGACTGCCAAACAAGTCATTTTCCAAAAAGTACGGGAGGCCGAGTGGGAAGCTGTCCAAAAAGAATACTCGACGAAGCAAGGCGAATTGGTGAATGGCATCATCCTCGGCATGGAACGTCGCAACTATATCGTTGATGTGGGAAAGACCGAAGCGATTCTTCCGGTCCAAGAACAGATCCCGCGGGAAACGTACCGAAGGGGAGATCGAATCAAAGCGTTGTTGCTCGAGGTGCGACGAACGCCCAGAGATGTTCAGGTCATTCTCTCACGCAGCCATCCTCAGTTTGTTGCCAAACTCTTCGAGCTCGAAGTGCCCGAGATTATGGAGAAGATTATCGAAATTAAATCGGTCGTGCGAGAGCCAGGCGATCGCACGAAGATTGCCGTGGTTTCGCGGGAAAAGGGAGTGGATCCAGTAGGGGCCTGTGTGGGGATCAAGGGATCGCGCGTCCAAGCGGTAGTGCGGGAGTTGAGAGGCGAGAAGATTGACATCATCACCTGGACCCAAGATCCTCGGGTGTTTATTGCGGAAGCGTTAAATCCAGCCACCGTTGAAAAGGTTGGAATTGACGAAGAAAAGAAGTCGGCGCTCGTGGTCGCCGCTGATTCGCAACTGTCGCTGGCCATTGGAAAGAATGGACAAAATGTGCGATTAGCGGCGCGGTTGACTGGGTGGAAGATCGATATCATCAGCGCGACCGAATACGAAAAAGAGAAGGTTGAACGGGACAAGGAAATCAAGGCTGCTCTAGCGGAAGAGGCTGAAGCGCAACGATTGCAAGAAGAAGCGCGGCGCGCAGCGAGAGCGGCAGCCGATGAAGCTCCCACTACGTGAAGAGATAAAGAATAGGTTGTTTCGATGGGGATGCGAGTCTATGAATTGGCCAAGCGACTAGGGCTGGAGAACAAAACTCTCTTGGCCGAACTCAGGAAAATGGGGAATGCTGTAGCGTCACACAGCAGCACACTCGACGACAGCATTGTCCAGAAGGTGATGGAGCGATTCCTTTCGTCGGCCAAGGCCGAGGAGCGGACAAGTGTCATGTCAGGGGGGAAATCGCCGCACGAATCTCTCTCAGGCAAAGCCGAATTAAAAGGTGCCGCGGTCGAGCAGCCATCCAAACCAGAAAAACGGCGCATTCTGATTAAGCGGAAGAAAGAAGAGGGACAGGCTGAACCTCCGGCGCCTCCTTCAGGGGGCTTGGAATCAGAGCCAGCCCCTGCGATCCCCTCTGTGGTTTTGCAACCTCCTGTGCTGGAACGTCCTCTTTCTCAGCCTGTGGTGCCGGTACCGGTTGAAACCGAGAGCGAACGGGTTGCTCCTCCCCTACCTCAAACGCTGACGCCCCCTCCGGTTGCCGAGGCACCGTCACTGGTGGCGCCTGGGCCGTTGGAGCCTGTGTCTTCGAAACCAACAGATGCCGCTCCGCTTTCGTCGACAGTGACCCCTGAGCCAGTGATTGGCAAGAAAAAAAGTATGACTTTCGAAGCCCTTGAAGCCGAAGGGCAACGGGACAAGCTCAAAAAACCGCGCAAGCTTGGGCGCACGAAAGATGATGAGCAGGATCTTCGGTTCCGTGAGGATGCCACCCGCTGGCAAGATCTGCGCGCGATTCCCATTCAGCGCCGAGACGACCGCTCCAGACACCTTCATCCCAGTACACCGCGCGAAATCACCAAGCCGCGCAAGAAAAGTGTCAAGGTGACTTCCGGTATCACAGTAAAGGAATTCGCCGAGTTGCTCGGACAACGGCCGGCTGACATTGTGCGAAAGTTGATGGAAATGGGGCAAATGCTCACCATCAATCAGCCAATGAATCTGGATGCTGCGTCGCTTGTCGCCGAGCAATATGGCATCAAAGTCGAGGTGGCTGTGGAAAAAGGCGGAGAGGAGTTGCTCAAGGAAGTGGTAGATGCAGGAGGTTCCGAGCGACTTGAGCCTCGGCCGCCCGTCGTTACCATCATGGGGCATGTCGATCATGGTAAGACGTCGCTGCTGGATGCGATTCGAAAAACGAAGGTTGCAGAGGGTGAAGCCGGTGGCATCACGCAGCACATCGGCGCCTATACAGTGTCGGTCCACGGCAAGCTGGTCACGTTTCTTGATACACCGGGGCACGAAGCCTTCACCGCCATGCGCGCGCGGGGTGCGAAAGTGACCGATATTGTTGTGTTGGTCGTGGCAGCGGACGATGGGGTCATGCCCCAAACAGTGGAAGCAATTCATCATGCCAAAGCGGCTGGTGTGGCGTTGATGGTTGCCATTAACAAAATTGATAAGTCGGAGGCTAACCCTGAGCGAGTCAAACACGCTCTGGCTGAGCATGGGTTGATCCCTGAAGCATGGGGTGGCGACACCATTATGGTGGAGGTGTCCGCCAGGCAAAACATCGGCCTCGATACGTTGCTGGAAATGATCCTTTTGCAAGCCGAAGTGCTTGAACTCAAGGCTGATCCTTATCGCCAGGCGCAAGGGACTGTAATTGAGACCAAGATGGAACGGGGCCGGGGACCTGTTGCTACGGTGTTAGTCCAGAGCGGGACGCTCAAGATCGGCGATGCCTTTGTCGTGGGCACGTTTAGCGGACGAGTGAGGGCGCTCATCAATGATCAAGGGATAAAAATTCAGCAGGCTGGCCCTTCGATTCCGGTCGAGGTGATTGGATTGCCAGGAGTCCCGTCGGCCGGCGATGTGTTCCAGGTAGTCGCGGATGAACGGATGGCAAGACAGATTGCTGAGGAGAGGGCTCAAAAACGCAAGGCTTCTGAGCTTGCTACGCCTCCCAGAGTGTCGCTGGATGATCTCTTTGCGAAAATTCAAGAAGGAGCGGTCAAAGAACTGGCCCTTGTGATCAAGGCTGATGTGCAGGGCTCATCGGAGGCGTTGGCTGGCGCGGTCGAAAAACTCTCCACCGATGCCGTAAAGCTCCGCGTCATTCATAACGGCGTGGGAGGAATCATGGAGTCTGATGTTCTGCTGGCTGCCGCGTCCCGGGCTGTGATTATCGGGTTCAACGTCAGGCCCGATCCCAAAGCCGCTGCGTTGGCAGAGCAGCAGGGAGTCGATATTCGGCTCTACACGGTGATTTATGACGCCATTGCCGATGTAAAAGCGGCCATGGAGGGGTTGCTTGAGCCTATGTTGAAGGAACGGACCCTGGGGCGGGCCGAGGTCCGGCAAGTCTTCACTATTCAGAAGGTCGGGACAGTGGCCGGATGTTATGTGGTGGAAGGCACTATTTCGAGGACGAGCGCGGGAGTTCGTGTGCTCAGAGACAACGTGGTGGTATATCAAGGCAAACTTGCTTCGCTGCGTCGCTTTAAGGATGACGTACGCGAAGTGCAGCAGGGGTATGAATGCGGGCTCAGCATCGAGAACTTCAATGATGTGAAGGTCGGCGATATTATCGAAGCCTATGCTGTTGAGAAAATTGCCGCCAAGCTCTGAACTGAGACGGAAAGTACATGGTTGTGGGGCTCTGTACCGTTGAACTCTTCCTCGCCGACAGTCGATCACTCAAAGACAAGCGCCAGGTGCTGCAGAGCCTCAAAGATCGCCTGCGAGGGACATTCAATATTTCGGTGGCCGAAGTCGATGGTCAAGACCTCTGGCAGAAGGCAGTTCTGGCTATGGCGTGTGTGGCCAATGAAACGAGTTACGTCAACAGCGTGTTCGAGCAAGCCTTGAATGTGATCAAGAGGATGCCGGTAGTCGAGATCGTTCACACGCAGTTCGAAGTGTTGTAGTGATCGCGGGGTGAGCGAGTTGGACCGTCTGGATAGGATGCAAGGAACACGGCGCGATGTCCAAAACGAGCTACAGCAGAGCGGAACGGGTAGCCGATCAAATCAAGGTGGAGGTCGCTGACATCTTGATGCGAAAAATCAAAGATCCGCGAGTCCGTTTTGTGACTGTCACGGCTGTCGATGTGACAACGGATTTGCGCGTCGCGACCGTGTTCGTGACGACCATGGAAACGGGACAAGCGGAAGCGGATCTGTTTGCCGGCCTCGCCCACGCCAGCGGCTATGTGCGGTCCGAACTGGGAAAACGATTGACGCTGCGGTATCTTCCCGAAGTGGTGTTCGCTAAAGATATCAGCGGTGTGCGGGGCGATCGCATCTTACAATTGCTAGACACCTTATCTGGAAAACAGGCGCAAGGTGAGCAGGCTTCCTCTTCGGTCGCTGTCGAGTCAAAGCGGCCTTGACGTGTGTCCATGAGCACCTCTGTGCACAGTGGTCAGCGCCCCCTCCCCTGGGAGGGAGTGCTTGTGATCAACAAGGAGGTGGGGTGGACCTCCCACGATGTGGTAGCAAAGATCCGCAAGTTGCTGGGCGGTGTCAAAGTCGGCCATGCGGGGACATTAGATCCTGGCGCCACCGGAGTGCTGCCGATTCTGGTTGGGCGTGCGACCAGGGTCGCCGAATTTTTGATTGATTGGGACAAAGAATACCGCGCTGTGCTCCGCCTCGGAGAGACCACTGATACCCAAGATGCCACCGGCCGTGTTGTGACAAGGATTGATGTCAGCGGTATCAGCAGGCAGGCAATTGATGACGTGATCGCGCGGTTTCGTGGCCCGCAGCGACAACTGCCGCCGATGTATTCGGCCGTCAAGGTTGGTGGACAACCGCTCTATAAGGCTGCCCGTGCCGGTAAAACCGTTGCGCGGGAAGAGCGGTCCATTGTCATTCATGTGCTAGATGTGCTTGCCATTGACGGCCCTAATGTGACACTGCATGTCGTGTGCTCAAAAGGCACCTACATTCGTACGCTTTGTGCAGACATCGGGCGCACGTTAGGAGTGGGGGGCCACCTGCTTACGTTGGAACGGCAACGGGTTGGTCCTCTGTCCCTCACCCAGGCTGTGACGATACGACAGGTGGCCGAGCTGGTGCAGAGCGGAACGCTGCACGAGCGGCTGCTGCCTATTCGCCGAGTGCTGGAAGGATTGCCCTCGGTAGTGGTAACTGACGAAGAAGCTCGGCTGGTCGTGCATGGGGGGGCAGTCTGTTCTGCAGGAAACCGACTGCCGATGGGTACTGCCCAGTCGGTGGCGCTTCGATTGGAGGACAAGGAAGGACGATTGCTGGGAATCGGTGTGCGTGATGCGCATGTTCCCGGGCTGATTCGGACGCACAAGGTTTTGGCAGAACTCGAACGAGGGAGTTGAGGGGAGTGCGGTGTTGGTTAGGATAGTGGATGCTGATCGATATCTCGAAGAAAGAATGGAAAGGAGAAGATCACCATGGCGTTGTTAAAAGAAGCAAAGGCGGAACTGATTGCGCGGCATCGGCGGCATGAGCGGGATTCCGGATCACCAGAAGTGCAAATTGCAGTGCTGACGAGCCGCATTGCATACCTCACAGAGCATTTCAAGGTTCACAAAAAGGATCATCATTCGCGGCGCGGATTGCTGCAGTTGGTGGGACGCCGACGCCGGTTATTGAACTATCTTCGCAGTGTAGATCAAGGACGTTATCGGGCGATCATCGAACAGTTGGGCATTAGGAAGTAAAGTCAGCAAGTCCAGGGCAGTCTCCATGGAGATGAGACGGCAGCAGGGCACATTCTGCTGCGAAGAGCAAAACGATCAATAGCATGTCACACAGGTGAACACGGACATAGGCTTAATGTTTCACTCCATTCCTGAGGGAGGTGTGCTATCACCACTCGGCGGATTGGTTTGGGGGGAGGATGGAAGGGAAGAGGGGATGGAGCAGAGGAGCCTATCTCTGTGAGCATCTGTGGGACGGAACGTAAGGAGAACCATAGATGGTGCATACCGTAGAGATTGAAATTGCGGGCAGAACTCTCAGGTTGGAGACAGGACGGGTCGCTAAGCAGGCGGACGGAGCGATCTGGGCATCCTACGGCGAGACGGTGGTCTTGGCCACGGCTGTGGCGGCGCAAACAGCGAAACCGGGGACAGATTTTTTGCCTTTGACCGTCGATTATCAGGAAAAAACCTACGCGGCGGGGAAAATTCCCGGTGGCTACTTCAAACGAGAAGGAAGACCGTCGGAAAAAGAAATTCTTACCAGCCGCCTCATTGACCGCCCTCTCAGGCCCCTATTTCCAGAGGGCTATTATCTCGAAACCCAAGTCATTGTCTCGGTACTTTCGGCCGACAAGACCGGCTCATCCGATGTGGTGGGGATTACCGCCGCCGCCGCCGCTTTGGCTATCTCGTCGATTCCATTTCTTGGGCCGGTCGCTGGAGTCAAGATAGGCCGTGTCAATGGGCGCTTTATCGTCAATCCCGATCTCGACACCATGGAAAAGAGCGACCTTCACTTAGTGGTAGCCGGGACGGCCGACGCGGTGATGATGGTGGAAGGAGGAGCCAATGAGTTGCCCGAAGCTGTTATGCTCGAGGCACTGGAATTGGCGCACGAGGAGATTAAGAAGGTCGTGGCGACGATCAGTGAGTTGGCCCAAAAAGTCGGGAAACAGAAACGAGCGGTGCAAGCGGAAACGATCGATCCATTGTTGGCGCAACAGGTCAAGGATCTCGTGGCGAATCCTATTCGTGAGGCCATTATGATCCCCAATAAGACAGCGCGCCAGGAACGGTTGGATCTGGTGTTAGCCGAGGCGATCGAAAAACTCAAGGATCCAGCGAACCCTGACAGTGAGCGGCATATCAGGGTCGTGTTCCACAAGCTCGAGTATTCAGAAGTCCGGAGCATGATTCTTGAGAAGGGCATTCGCGCGGACGGCCGAGGGCCTGCGGATATCAGACCGATTACCTGCGAGGTAGGGGTTTTGCCTCGTACCCATGGATCAGCCCTCTTTACACGCGGTGAAACCCAAAGCTTGGCGGTTGTTACATTGGGCACTACGGATGATGAACAACGGGTTGATGCGTTGGAGGGGGAATACACGAGGGCCTTCATGCTCCACTATAACTTCCCGCCGTTTAGTGTGGGAGAAGCGCGTCCCCTTCGATCGCCTGGGCGTCGCGAAGTCGGCCACGGTGCGTTAGCCGAACGAGCATTGCGCCCTGTAATTCCTGGCAAGGAGGAGTTCCCCTATACGCTTCGCATTGTTTCGGAAATCCTGGAGTCCAATGGATCGTCCTCCATGGCGACTGTATGTGGGGGGACCCTTGCTCTGATGGATGCCGGGGTTCCAATCAAAGAACCAGTTGCAGGTATTGCCATGGGGCTCATCAAAGAGGGGGATCAGGTGATGATCCTGTCCGACATTCTCGGGCTGGAAGATCATCTGGGCGATATGGATTTCAAGGTCTGCGGAACCAAAAACGGGGTGACGGCTCTGCAGATGGACATTAAGATTGCGGGCATTACGACGGAGTTGATGCATCGGGCTCTTGAGCAAGCCCGCGTCGGACGGCTCTCCATCCTTGAACACATGAGCAAAACGCTTTCTGCGGCACGTCCTACCCTCTCACCGCTTGCGCCGCGCATCTTTACGATGAAAGTCAAGCAAGACAAAATCCGGGAGATCATCGGTCAGGGAGGGAAGACGATTCGCAGCATTCAAACCGACTGCGGCGTTAAGGTCAATGTTGAGGATAGCGGGATGGTCACCATCGCCTCTTCCGATGAAGCGTCGCTGCAAAAAGCGCGGGAGATGATCGCTCGTCTTACAGAAGAAGTGGAGGTGGGCAAGATTTATCTAGGTACTGTGAAAAAGATCATGGACTTTGGTGCCTTTGTCGAAGTGTTGCCGGGGGTTGATGGCCTTGTTCACATCTCACAGTTGGCTCATCATCGAGTGAAGGCGGTCTCGGATGAAGTAGCCGAAGGGGATCAAGTGTTGGTGAAAGTGCTGGAAATCGATAAGCAGGGGAAAATCCGACTCAGCCGAAAAGATGCCATGCCGATTCCGAGCGAAGGTGAAGTCAGTGCCAAGCGATAAGCGGCAGGTTGTCTCTTCTCTCTATCGCAAGCGTATCCTGGACAACGGGATTCGGGTAGTGACCGAAAAGATTCCGACGCTCAAGTCGGTGACGGTTGGCCTGTGGGTCAACACCGGCTCGCGCGATGAAGCTCCTTCGGAAGCAGGGTATTCCCATTTTCTTGAGCACATGTTGTTCAAGGGAACCAAAACCCGGTCGGCCGCCGACATTTCTCGCGAGATTGATGCGATCGGGGGAGAAATCAATGCCTTTACTACGCGTGAGACGACGACCTTCTACGTCAAAGTGCTCGATCAACATCTGCCCCAGGGGCTAGAGCTTCTTGCGGACATTTTGTTCCATTCGCGGCTTGGGTCGCGGGAGATCGAAAAAGAGAAACAGGTCGTGCTCGAAGAGATTCGAATGGTGCAAGATGATCCGGAGGATTTGACGCAAGAGATCCACACGGCGTTGATGATGGGGCGTCATCCTCTTGGCCGACCGGTGCTGGGGCAAGAGTCCACTATTGGCCGTCTTCGACGGGACGATTTATGTCGCTATTTCGAGCGACGGTACCGGCCGCAAGAAATGGTGCTCGCGGTGGCTGGCAATTTTGATCAGCGCTGCCTTGACACTATGGTCGACCGGCTATTTGGGAGCTATTTCCCTTCGGACACAATCGTCAACACAAATGGACACAGACGCTGGCCCCCAGAAATTTGCGGAGGGGTGATCGTCAAACGGAAGCCACTGGAGCAGGTGCATGTGTGTGTAGGGCTAAAGGGAGTTGCTGCTGGCCACAAGGACCGTTTTGCTGCTTATGCTCTCAACAACGTGTTGGGTGGGACAGTCAGTTCGCGTCTTTTTCAAGAGGTGCGAGAAAAACGGGGGCTGGTCTATTCGATTTATTCGTTCCTTTCTAGTTATTCAGATTGTGGGACCCTTACCATTTACGCGGGAACCAGGGCTCAGGAAGTTCAGCGAGTGTTAGATCTGATTCGACGGGAGATCAACAAGATTGTCACCCATGGGATCGGAAAGGAGGAACTGCAGCGTACGAAGGAGCAGATGAAGGGCGGTCTGATGCTGAGTCTTGAAAACTCCCACAGTCGAATGAACAAACTAGCGAAAGATGAGTTGATCACTGGTCAGCACATGAGTCTCGAGGAAGTTCTCGTCCACATCGACGCTATTTCTCAAACACAGGTGGTATCAGTTGCCCACGAGTTACTCAACGAAAGGACGCTGGCCATTACCTGCCTCGGGCCCCTTGCTCCCCGTGTGGTGACCGCCCTAGGGTGTAGTGCAGCTCCAAAAGGCTGATCTGGCAGATAAAACCACGAGGCGATCAGGCCAATAAATCTAACGCGTTGATTTCTCATCGTTCTAATGGTATGGTTGCCCATGTCGATGGTGGGGGGAGGAGGGCTGCTGGTCGGGGGTCGCAACTATCTCGTGAATCACTTGACATGGAGCCTGCTCTTGAGTACCGTTTTCCCGCACTGTGAGGAGGAAGAAGAAAGGGAAGGCGTGTTTTTAAGTTCAAGAAAAACGGTAAGCGGCTGAGTGCTGCGTCCGCACTTGCGTGACAAGAAGCAAAGAGTGAGGAATACAAGACCACGGAAGAGATAGGGGTGCAAGGGAAAGGTCGTGAGACCGAGACTCTCTTGAAGGAGGGATAGAATGAAAAAGGCACTTGTGTTCGCTGCCATTGGAACCTGCCTAGTGACCAATCTGGTAAAGGCGGAGTTGGTGTTGGCTGATGGAGGTGTTGAAAAGGTTGGTATTGCTGACGCTATTGTGGGAGGCAAACCGTTAAAGGCCGAAGGGCCTGTCAAAACATTGCAGGGTCGGGTATGGTCACAGTGGGCTGACAATCCTGATGGAGAACTTCTTTTTGGGATTCAATATTGGAACTCGGGAGAACCTGCCTCCGGGACACCGTCAGGTCGTTCTTCCACGATGTTGGATGTAAAACCGCCAGATCCGTTGTTTACGTGTTGTGCATGGGGGTTTGTCGGAGGAGTGGAAAAGAATAACCCCTATTCAGGCTGGTATCATGCTGCCACCACGGTCCGTCTTGCGGTTAAGGACAAGGCCTTGATGGATAAAATCATTAAGGCTTCACAGGAACTCGTCGCCATGGAAGTCACTCTGGATGGTCGAACCATTACTGGTTTCAAGGTATTGAAAGACTAAGGCAACTAGCTAATAGAAGATGACCCATTACTCGTATATTTGTATGTGGGGCAGGAGGCTATGTGCTGGCCCTACGAAGGAGGAACAGGTGACCATGACGAGGTTAATCACCCATGGAAGAAGGCTCGTCGTTGTGGGAGTAACGCTGGCGGTTCTGGCTTTGTCGACTTCGCTGGCAGGGGCTATTGAGTCGTTTCAAGAGAGGTTTGAATGGGGGGATATGAGCCAGCCAACCACCCTCCAGGGACGTGTTATTATTCTTGATCCTTATGATGAAGCGGTCTGGATCAACATTGCGGTGTACGGAGGCAATGCCGAAAGTGGCCTCTGGTGGCAAAAGGTTCATCCTGGGAAAACGCTGAAGTTCTATGCAGAA
Organism: Nitrospira sp.; assembly: GCA_024330925.1. Taxonomy (GTDB): domain Bacteria; phylum Nitrospirota; class Nitrospiria; order Nitrospirales; family Nitrospiraceae; genus Nitrospira_D. The sequence continues at coordinate 6,723 of JANDJK010000015.1, read as the reverse complement.
AAGGGGGCGTGGGAGGTGCTCAAGAAAATGGCACGGCCTCATGCTGGCCCAGCGGCAGCGAAAGAAGTACCTCCAAGTAGCACCGCGGACCTAATTGAATTTGTTGCCGTTGAAAAGGAACAGAACCATCGAGTGATTCTGTCAGTCAAAAAAATTCCTGAGGTGACTGGTGCTCCAGGAAAAACATTGAGTATCTCGGCACTTCGGTTGAAAGAGTGCGAAGGGAAACACGAGTTTGAGCCCACCTGTGCCAGTGCCAAATCAGCCTTGAATACAGCCGGTGGTGAGCCAATCATGCAATATGATGTTATGCTCCCCGGTGGGAAGCCAGTTGGCGGATTGATTCCGTGGACGGCTCAATACAATCATCCTCACTAAAGCGCACCTCAGCAGGTTGTAAGAAAAACGGCGATCGTTCTACTGGGTAGAACGGTCGCCGTTTTAGTATGGCCTGCGTGGGGCCAAGACAAGCGTACTCAGATTACCCCTCCACGGTGCGACCGGAGGAAAGAGAGAAGGTTTCAGAAAACAAGTCCATCTGATGTTCATTGCCGGGGAGAGGCGTGACTTTTGGTCTGGTAACAGGCTTGGCTCGGCCGTCGGAGTCGCCCTCGATACGACTGTGGGTGGAGGATGCTGGCTCCTCAAGCTGCGATAAAATGTCAACTGCTCGCTTAATCACGCAATCGGGAAGCCCCGCTAATTTGGCAACGTGGATGCCGTAACTGCGGTCAGCGCCCCCTTCGACAATTTTATAGAGAAAGACAACCTCCTCGTCGCGTTCCTGCACCGCTACGCGATAGTTTTTGATACCGCTCTGCTGAGAAGCGAGTTGAGCCAACTCATGGTAGTGAGTGGCAAACAAGGTGCGAGCCCCCAATTTTCTTCGGTCATGAATATATTCCGCAACGGCCCAGGCAATGCTCAACCCGTCATAGGTGCTGGTGCCACGACCGACCTCGTCCAAGAGAATAAGACTGCGAGGCGATGCGTGACGAAGGATGTGAGCGGTTTCCACCATCTCCACCATGAAAGTGCTTAACCCTTCAGCAAGGTTGTCCGAGGCACCCACACGGGTGAAAATGCGGTCCACTATCCCAATGTGCGCAAAACTAGCTGGCACAAAGCTTCCCATCTGGGCCATCAAGACAATCAAGGCAACTTGCCGAAGATAGGTACTTTTTCCCGCCATGTTGGGTCCTGTCAGAATGATGAGCCGGTTCTCCTCTTGGTCAAGCACCACGTCGTTGGGGACGAAAGGGCGGTCGTGTCGCAGCTGTTCGACAACAGGGTGCCGTCCATCGCGAATCAGGATCGATCCTCCCTCATCGACGATGGGCTTTGTGTAACGATACAGGGCGGCAGACTCCGCAAGAGCAGCGATTACATCAAGTAAGGCTATTTGAGTCGCGATATGCTCCAAACGAGAGAGCGCTTCCGCGATTCGGTTCAGCACGGCCCCAAAAATCTCTAGCTCTAATGCCGCCAGCTTGACCTCTGCTGAGGTGATTTTTTCTTCCAAGGAAGACAATTCGGGTGTGACAAACCGCTCAGCGTTGACGAGGGTTTGCTTGCGCACATAATCGGATGGCACGCGATGGAGATTAGCCTTTGTCACCTCAATGTAGTAGCCAAACACCTGGTTGTAGCGAACCTTCAGAGAGTCGATGCCACTTCTCGCCCGTTCTTTACTTTCGAGGTCGGCAATCCATTGCTTCCATTCCTTGCTGACTTTCCGCAGTTCATCGATGCCGGGGTGGTACCCCTCTTTAATCACGTTGCCGTCGCGCACCGAAGGCGGAGCGTTAGGCTGGATGGCCTGTTCAATCACATCGTGGAGATCCTTTCCATCATCAAAGGAATCACGCAGATCAGCCAGGAGATTGCTCTGGAAAGGAACGAGGAGCTCCCTCAGGGTTGGGAGCACACTTAAGGACTGTTTTAATCCAAGCAGCTCCCGGGGGGTGCAGCATCTCAACGCGATCCGGCTTGTCATGCGCGCCACATCTTGCACCTCAGCAAGGCAAGTGCGAATGGTCCGGCGGTCTTCCCAGCGGTCTTTTAACTCGGCCACCGCCTCTAATCGGGAACGAATCTGATCGCAGTTCAGCAAGGGTCTCACAATCCATTCGCGCAGCAGGCGAGCTCCCATCGCCGTCATGGTATGATCAAGAATGGACAGTAAGTCAGATTTGGAGGAGGCTGTTCCAGATGAAGAAGGAGCAAGTGGCCGCAGCAGCTCAAGATTTCTGATTGTGTAACTGTCCAGGTGCATGGAATCTGTCGGCCATCGAACGGTGAGATGCCCAATGTGCGAAGAGAGTGCACCGGGCTGGGTTTCCCGCACATAGTGGAGAATTGCACCGGCTGCCTCAATGCCGACCGTGAAATCCTGGCAGCCAAAGATATCAAGAGTCGGAACTTGAAAGTGTTCGCGCAGGAGATTGAGGGACGTTTGCCGATCAAACCAAGTCGCGGGTTTTTCACAGAGGTGAGTGCCTTTAATGTGGTCAAGCCAGGGGGCAACTTCTGGCATGACCGTGCTTGCAAGCAGAAGTTCACGGGGTTCTAACCGTGCAAGCTCGTCCATGGCTTGTCGTATCGCAAGAGGGCCGTGGAACTCCGTCACCCAAAACTCTCCTGTGGAAACCTCGATGGTTGCCATGCCGAGCAACTGGTGCTGCCCACGGCTGGCACGCAACGACAGGGCGGACAGATAGTTTGGCTCCCTCGGAGAGAGGAAGTCACTCTCCACGAGCGTCCCAGGAGTAAATACACGAACCACCTCGCGCCGCACGAGCCCCTTCGCTAGTTTTGGATCCTCAACTTGCTCACAGAGAGCGACGGTCTTGCCTGCTTTGAGGAGTTTGGCGATATACGTGGTTGCTGCATGATGGGGAACACCGCAGAGGGGGACAGGATGGGGACTCTGCTTATCACGTGAAGTGAGGGTTATGGCGAGCAGTCGTGATGCTAGTTCTGCGTCCTCAAAGAACATTTCATAGAAATCCCCCACGCGGAAAAACAGAAGGGCGTGCGGATATTGTTGTTTGATGTCTTTGTATTGGCGCATGAGGGGGGTCAGTTCCTCATCGCTCATTGGCTGGCTCCTGGGAACCTTCACGCGGCGGAGGGGGGAGGGTCCGTCCGGTTAACTTTTCGAGTGACTGTCTAAGACGCTCCAAATCAACCTCGGCTTCCTGAAGGGCTCTGGTTTTACGACGCAATTCGATCCGCCCTCGAATCCACGGAGGAAACAGTAGAATACCGGCTACTAGCAGACCGACCACAAAGCCGGCCAGAATCGGCTTGTAAACAGGTGTAGAGTCCTCAAGCAGACCAAAGAAATAGCGAAGCGTCACCTCCTGCTCCTGATTTTGCAAGACGAACGCAACGGACAGCAACAGGAGAATTCCCACAATGATAAGGCGAATCATCGCGCGGACGCCTTGTTCCGGTTGGCTGGTAAAAGAGATACTGCTGGCGAGCGAGGTGACCGAACCGCTAGCCTCTGACTCATCTGCATAAGGAGAGCGGATGACCGGGGACCAGTGGCTGCCAGGCGGACTAGTCGCCCCCTGCCTGTTTTGTACTCAAGGTGAATCGTGAGATGATCGGGTGGCAGCAGGGTAGGGAGCCGATCCGCCCACTCGATGGCTGTCACGCCGTCAGCAGAAAAATATGAAAAGAGACCGCGTTCCTCGGCTTCGGCCTCTTCGCGCACACGATACAAATCTAGATGAAACAAAGGGAGTCGCCCTCGATATTCATGGGCGAGAACAAAGGTGGGGCTGCTGACGGCCTTGCGAGCAATGCCCAGGCCGGCGGCGATACCCCGAATCAAGGATGTTTTGCCTGAGCCAAGTTCACCCATCAACGCAAGCACATCACCACCTTTCAGGATTCGCCCGAGTGCTTGCCCCAGGGCATCTGTCTGGGCCGGCGAGGAGAGCACAAGTTCGATCCTGTGAAGCGGTCTCTTTGGAGAGGGGGAAGGAGGAAAGTCGTTGGTTAGAAGATGCTGTGGTTTAGTGGTCGGATGACGATTCATAAGCGATCTTGAGAACCACAGGAATTTTCTCCAGTAAATCCCGCGCAATGAGGCCAGCGTGCCCTTTTTCGGTAGCGGCCAAATCACCGGCCCAGCCATGGAGGTAGGTGGCAGTACAAGCAGCCTCCCATGGTGGGACCCCTTGTGCCAAGAGACCGACCAGCATGCCGGTTAAGATATCGCCGGTTCCTGCGGTGGCCATGCCGGCGTTGCCGGTGGGGCAAATGGCAGCCGTACCATCGGGACGAGCGACAACCGTGCGCGCTCCTTTAAGGACTACGAACACTCCACGTGCACTGGCGAACCCCACCGCTATTCCAAGCCTGTCAGAGTTCACCGTTTGGGCTGTGGCATGAGTTTCCAATCGAGCCATTTCGCCAGGATGGGGAGTAAGAATGGGCGGTACCTTGCACGTCGTCAATGCTGACGCCCGTCCCGCAAGTGCATTCAAGGCATCGGCGTCAAGGACAGAAGGGCGGTCCAGTTGTCCAACGAGTGCCTGAACAAGCTCTACTGTCTCCGGATGGGTTGATAGTCCAGGACCCAGCGCGACTGCTGTCCGCGCGGCAATGAAGCTGGAGAGCCGATCAAAGGCGGTACGTGAAAAGGTTCGAGCTTTTGTTTCGGGCATCGGAGCTGTCATGGCCTCCAGCAACTTGGATTCGAGGATGTCGTTCACACTGGAAGGAACCGCAACCGTCACAAGGCCCGCACCGACCCGCAGCGCTGCTGTTGCCGCCATGGCTGCTGCTCCGGTCTTGCCGAGCGATCCGGCAATGATGCCGGCATGGCCAAAGGTTCCCTTGTGACTGGAAGCCTTGCGCAAAGGGAGGGATGCTCTCACGAAGGATGGCGTAATCAAGGTGACGCGACTGTTGATGGCATCGACAAAGGATAAAGGAATTCCAATATCCACAATTCTGATCTGACCGGTCAGGTCGATCCCGTCTTTTTGATAGAACCCTAATTTCGGTAAGCCAAACGAAACCGTCACAGTGGCCTGTACAGCTCGTCCCAACGTTTGACCTGTGTCAGCATGGAGGCCGGATGGAACGTCAACAGCGACAACAGGTCGGTGTGCGTCGTTGATGCAATCGATGAGATCGGCATAACGGTCCGATACCTCGGAGGTCAAGCCAGTTCCCAGAAGGGCGTCGATTAACACATCGCTTTCCTGTAACAGTGAGATAACCTGCGACTGAGAGGTATAGAGGTGGACATGATTTTTCCCCGCCGCCCGAACAAACCGCCGGTACATGAACGATGCCTCAGGGGACAGCTCAGAGGGAGCGGTCATCATCACGACACGAACGTTGGCTCCTTCTTGATAGAGTAATCTGGCGGCGACGAACCCATCCCCTCCGTTGTTTCCTTTCCCGCAGAGCACGGTAATCCGTTTGTCTTTGAGGGGACCGAAAGTCTCCCGCACGGCGGCGGCGACCCCCCCTCCGGCCCGCTCCATCAATACCTTTGCGGGAATGCCGGCTTCCGCGATGGTACGGCGATCGAGTTCCTGCATTTGTGCGCCGGTCACAATCTTCAGCATCCTCGACCTCTGGTTGTACTGGCTAGTGTCAAAAAAAGAGCGCGACACGGTTTTCGTGTGGTTTCTCATCCGTTGATTGTGTGGTAACAACTTAGAATGCATGCTTGAGCCAGGCTGATCCACTGATATCGTTGAACGCGCTGCGAGCTAACGATGGGAGATCAGCCGAGCAAGGCTTTCATCTCTTTGACGGCTTGTGGCAAGCCCACGAACACAGCTCGTGCAATGATACTGTGGCCGATATTATATTCCACGATTTCCGGAATATGGGTTAACCGCTTGACATTTTGATAATTCAGCCCATGTCCCGCGTTGACGCCCATGCCAAGCTTGTAAGCCAACTTGGCCGCCTGAGCGATGGCTTCCAATTCGGCATCAGCCTCTTTGGAGCGGGTGGCGTTTGCGTAGCGCCCTGTGTGGAGCTCCACAAAGTCCGCTGATACTTTATGTGCGGCCTTGATCTGTTGAAGGTCCGGTTCAATAAAGAGGCTGACGGGGATCCCGCCGCTGTGGAGTAACTGGACCATCTGCTCAATTCGAGCTCGCTGTCCCCAGACATCTAGCCCCCCCTCAGTGGTCAGTTCCTGCCGTTTTTCGGGCACAAGTGTGACCAGATCGGGTTTGACTGCGAGGGCAATTTTGGCCATCGCCTCGTCCGCCGCCATTTCGAGATCCAGTTTGGTATGGGTGATTTCTCGGAGGAGCTGAAGATCTCGATCTTGGATATGCCGGCGATCCTCGCGCAGATGAACGACCAAGCCGTCAGCACCGGCGAGTTCAACGAGCACGGCGGCAGCGAGGGGGTCCGGATCTCTCCCCCCGCGGGCTTGTCGCAGGGTTGCCACGTGATCAATATTGACCCCTAGTCGCGCCATAAGGTTAACGTAACCGAGATTGCCTTGGGAGGCGACGACGCCACCCAGTCAACAACCGGTGGCATCGTTGCCATTGGTCGTTGGTAATTAGTAACAGAAAGGCTGGATGGGGAGCAAGAACGTGTAGATGTCCACGACTTTGGCATGGGGGTTGAGGGGGGAGGTGTGGGAGAGGGAGAACTGGCTGAGGGCATGGTGAGGGGCGGGGCACACCCGGCTTAGGGTGTGCCATGGAGGGGGCGCCAGCCTCT
>JANDJK010000132.1 GCA_024330925.1 Nitrospira sp. | reverse complement strand
GCGCGTGAACCGAACAGGATTCCCGTTGGGCTGATCTCGAACCGATCGGCTCGGGGCTGTTCCGCGCGCTCGTCCTCGACCTGAAAACAGGCGTTCGTGGAGATCTTGATCGCCCAGTCGCCTGACAAGACGCGGTCGAGCCCGTTGATCCGCTTGGCAAGAATACGGTTAAACAGATGGGCCTGAAAGGCATGGAGATACCACAGGCGTTTGGCGCGACTCATCGAGGCTCGTCCGCTGTGATCGGTCAGCAACGTCGCGCCGATCCGATAATTGCCCCCGTCCCGTCCCTGCCGTTGGGGCCCGAAATAATTCGGCACGCCTCGGTGCCGAAGAATCTCAAGAATGGCCGGGACGGTGTCTCTGGCATGGGGTTCGACATTGCGAATCGTCAGATGAAACCGATTGCCCGCATGGTGGCCGGGACGCAGCCGATTCCGATGGCGTCCCAGGATCTCGATGGCAAGAATCCGCTCATTGGTCTTGAGACGAGCCACCTGTTCCGGTGTAGCAAGTTGCAAAGACAGCATCTGGGTCGTGACGGCCCGTGCGTCCTTGAGGCCGGCCGTGCCAATGGCTTTGGCTTTCAGGCCTGTCGTGCTCGAAATGAGTTTGATGAGGTCAGGCGTGGACAGGAGCCGCTTGGTCACCTTGAGGTACAGATGCTCGCCGGTGCCGCAGGGGAGGTACAGCGGCAATTCTTCCACGCGAAAATCTTCCGGTGCGACGCGGATTCGCCCACCGATGCCGGGAATCTCGCTCGTCAAGTAGGGACCGATCGCGTGGTTCATCATTTCGAGTCGTGACAAGGTGCCGTTTCAGTGTTCCGAGTCGTGTTGTCGGAATTCAACGTCTGGTTGTCAGAAGAGCGTGCCGGTCAGCCGTCAGACGGTCTCTCAACCGAGAACTGACAATCGGTAACCGACAACTGGCAGCTAGGATTTCTGCGGACTCGCATATCTCAGTTGGTCCAGCGCCTCCCGGCATCGACTGCGGACCGTTTGATCCCAATCCTCTTTGGCCCGATATTCCAGCTTCGACCTCGCTTCCAAGGCCCGCAACCGTCCCAGGCCCAGGGCCGCGCATGCACGCACGTAGGCGTGATCGTCCTCCAATGCTTGAAGGAGCAGGGGCAGAACGGATTTATCCCGTAACAGACCCAGGTGACTGGCTGCCATGCCTCGCCATCGATGGCGCTCATCGCCTGACCAGTGGCGGAGGGTGTGTGTCCAGAGGTCCCGCAGATCTTGAGAGATGGATTCGAGCCCGTCGATCCGATAGACGTTGCATTCGAGCAACTCGAAGGACAAATCCAATTTTCTCTGTGGATCGGTTTCGTGTCGGAATGCGGCAAGCAACCGGTCTCGCTGGCGTCGCCGCGCGATCCGCCGGCGGATGTTTCGGATCGCGAGCAGGATGATTGCTCCGACGGCTGCCGCTCCCGCCGCAATCGGAACGGCGTGGTCGATGACAGTGATCTGGGTGTCAACCGGAAGCCGTTTCCACACCCAGACTGCGGCGACGATGAGTCCTAGGAGAACGAGAATGGCGATCACCTGAATGGGACTCCGTTCTGTCGGTTGTTGCCGGTGCTGCGGTTGCATAGCAGGATCTTACGGGCATACCAGACGGCTGGTCAACGAGCTTGTCGCGTGGGAGCGCGGCCTGTGACGTTGGGCGACCGGGGCGGTGGTCTCCATCTTGACGGCATCAAGTCTTCCTTCTATGCTCCGCTCGTGGAATTGCCGAATCCGCCAAACGACCCCTATCTGAACCTGGTTCGACCGCGGGTGGAGACCCCTGTGACGTTCTGGCGAACCAGTAGTCGGCGCATCAAACAGCCTCTTCGATTGACGCCCTCTCAGTGTGATGTGATCGCTACGTTGTTCATCCGTCCATTTTTCGAGCGGGCAGTGCCTCATCAAGAAGTGGAGCAGGCGCGCCGTTCTTGCTGCGAATCAGGGACAGTTGCGAGCAGCGAACAGGACTCGGCCATTGAGAGGAGAGACCGGCAGTTGTGCCCGTGCCCTGTGACGAGAACGGGACGCATCCGATTCTCGGAGGAAGGAGCCGTTCTCCTCCTGATGGAGAGGGTGGGCAAAGAAACGGTATGGCCGGACGAAACCGAGGGAGCCCCGTCGGTGAGGAGACAAGTGTGTCGGGGGCTGTTTCGCAAACGATGCGCCTGACGATTCTCGGCTCAGGGACCAATGTTCACCCCGCCAGGGCCGCCGCAGGGTATCTGGTGCAGACGGATCACACGCTCTTGCTCGACTTCGGCCCGCGCACGTTGATGAACTTGATCAAGACCGGCGTGGATCGCCATCAGGTCACTCATATTTTGTTCTCGCACTTTCATGCCGATCACTTCTCGGATTTCATTACCTTTTTCTTCGATGCGTTGATCTATACCAAACATGAAGGCGGCCGTCGTCCGGATCTGACCCTCATCGGTCCCCGAGGAACGAAGGCGCTGATAGAAAGCATCATGGCCACATTTCCCAGTTTTTCCAAGCCGCCGTTTCGGGTCCATATCAGAGAGGTGGAAGAACGATCCTTCCGGATCGGCGACACGATCGTGACGCCCAAGCCCGTCGTCCATGTGCCGGATTTGAATTGCGTGGGGTATCGGCTGGAATACCGCAAGAAGACCGTCGTCTATTCCGGCGATGCGCAGTACTGCGACAACCTGGTTCGCCTCTGTCGCGAGGCGGATGTTGCCGTGCTTGACTGCTCATTTCCGGCTACTAAACCGGGCCCCGTGCACATGCATGCGGGCGACTGTGGCCGCGTGGCGCGGGAGGCTGGCGTGGGATGTCTGGTGCTGTCGCACCTGTACCCGGTGGCGGACCGCGAAGATGTCAAGGCTCAAGCGGCGGAGGAGTACGGGGGGCGGATTCGAAAGGGAACGGATTTGCTGGCCATTCAGATCTGATGGGCAGACTCACGCAGGTCCGAGCGTGTCAAAGCCCCTCTTCCCGGGAGGGGCTGCCCAAAATCTCCATAAAGGTGCTCAGACGAGCGGACTTGACCGGTTCGTTCGTTTTTTCGTAGATCGAACAGAGGTTCTTTGCCATGCGGGCGAGAATGGCCCGCACGGGGCTGGGTTGCAGGTATTGGTCGTCGAATCCGTAGCCGGCCTCTATCAAGAAGCGAGCACAATTTTTTTCGGTCAGCAGAGCGCCGCCGTTGAAACAGTCGATGAAGACGGAGTACCGCTTGGATTCGTATTTCACCAAAAAATGACCGGGCATGCCGATGCCGAGGAGCGGCAACCCCAGCCGTTGGCCGATCAGCAAATAGACGACCGACAGGCTGATCGGAATGCCCAATCGCCGGTCGATGACACGATTCAGGTAGCTGTTGTCCGGATCGTAATAGTTCTTGATGTTGCCCTTGCACCCCTGCTCGGCGAAGACGTAGCGGTTGAGGGCGTTGACGGTTTCCTCTCCGGAAGATCGGCACCCGATGCGGGCCCGCACCTCCTGCGCCATCGTATCGAGTTGGGCTTGATAGCAGGCGACGTCGAGAGACGGGTAGGCATAGCGAGCGA
>JANDJK010000131.1 GCA_024330925.1 Nitrospira sp. | reverse complement strand
AGGCATCGAAGGCCACAGGCAACTCATAATACGCAATGCCGTTTTTCTGGCAGAGCGCCATCTCCTCCTTCATGATCGGTCGGGAGGCATCAGCAATATCGATCTCGCCGCGGCAAAACTTTTTGAATCCTCCCCCCGATCCCGCAATCCCTACGGTCACCCTGATCTTGCCGCGATGAGCATTTTGAAACTCCTCGGCAACGGCCTCTGTCACAGGATAGACCGTGCTTGATCCATCGATTTTAATGAGACTGGCCTGAGCCGCCCACGTTAGCCCTCCTGCAAAATCAGCCCCCACGAGACCAGTCATTATTATTAAAGACCCCAGAAACCATGTAATCGGGTTAGACCACATATGATCCCTCTTCAAAGCTTAGTGACCAAGTACACCTGCTGGTCCATCGCATCCTCATCGCGCATCCCCATCGACGCCATTGATCATCAGATAAAATGACCATCGCTTTGCACCTATTCCCCCTATAGGGAGATTGTTCCATGACCATGACAGTCTTGTTAACTCTGTGTTAACTTTGCTTACGATGCGACACATGGTCTCTCTACTGCCTTGAGTGAGCGCAGCATGCCCTTCACTTTTACAGGCTTGTAACAAAGGTGTTTGGTCATCGTAACGTGAACCCCGTACAGTTGGCTTGCCATATGACATATGATGAAACCTTGCAGAGCGCGTCATTGATCCAGTGAAGCCAATGACGGGGATTTGATAATGGTGACCTCAACAACACCGAGGGGGAAAGGAGGAGTGTATCCATGAGTCTGTCACCGTTCCGAATACGCAAAACCAAGGATTTCTTGGTGATAGCCTCTCTGCTAGTCCTCGGCGTCGGGCTGGCAGGACCAGCAGGGGCTCAGCTTAAACCCACAACTGACCCCCATATTCACGCGTACGTGCGGAGCTCATCAACGATAACCGGAAGTTTAACAATCGTCGGGTCTGACACAATGAAGCCGTTGATCAGACATTGGGAACGCAAATTGAAGGAGTTTTATCCTCACATCGACATTCGGATCCAAAGTTCGGGGTCCGAGCAGGGGCCGCCGGCCTTGTTGGAAAAGACCGCCCAGATTATCGCCGTCTCTCGGCCGCTCACGCCCGCCGAAATCTTGGAATTCAAGAAGCAACACGGTTACGAACCGACGGAAGTGCCTGTGGCCACCGATGCACTGGCGATTTTTGTTCATCGGGACAACCCCATTACCGGTCTGACGTTCAAAGAACTGGAAGCCATGTTCTGTAAAGAGCGACGGCGGCAAGCGGAACATCCGATCATCAAATGGGGACAACTTGGCCTGGAAGGGGAATGGCGTGAGGCGGATATCTGGCTTCATGGACGCCCTTCAAATTCAGGAACCGCCTCCTTCTTCCGTGAGAAAGTCTGTCTGAACGGCGAATTCAGTCCCAAGGTCATCGAAGAACCGGGGTCAGCGTCGGTCGTCGTCGAAATTATGAAGGACCGTTATGCAATCGGCTATAGTGGCATTGGGTATCGAACCTCAACCGTCCGTCCGGTCCCCCTTGCAGAGCGGGCCAGTGACCCCTTTGTGGAAGCCACCTTCGACAATGCCATCAATGGGACCTATCCGCTCAGACGCCTTCTCTACTTGTACGTAGACAAATCTCCTGAAAAAGAACTCCCGCCCATTGTCACAGAGTTCGTTAAATTCGCAACCAGCCACGAAGGTCAAGAGGTCGTGGTGAAGGAGGGATTTTTCCCGCTCCCGACGGATGTGTTGAACCGACTCTCCGCTCTGTGGTCTCACTCCATGCAAGCCGCCGGGTTGTTCCCTAACAGCATGGATGAAAAGGCTCGCCCATGACTCGGCCCGTCCTACAAGACCTGCCTACCCGCAGGCCCATGGATGACGAACGATGAACCAGCATGATTCGACGACGTGGATGACTCTGTGCGTGGTTGTGATGGGCTTCGTCATAAGCGCCTGTCAGAGTCAACACGCGCTCACGCAAACCATTTATGAAAGTCCGTCTCGGTTTGTCCGACTGGAAGCCGATCACACCGTCGGGGGAGGGCACTCTCACCCAGCCGACGTCACCACGGCCGAAGTGGCCGCCGTTCTCGGCGGGATCATCATCAACGAACCGGTCAAGCTGATCCCCTCGTTGCCCTTCTTCGGCAAAGACGAAGAACCGCCTCGGCATCCCGCGTTCACCACGGCCGAAATCGGCTTCTTCGCTCCGTTACTGACACAGGGGTTGAAAATGGCGACACCCGATCAGGTCGTGACGTTCTATCAGTCCGTCCAGCAGACCGCGGTCATTAGGAGAGTGACGTCGGGAGGAGTCTTCCTTGATGGAGATGAGCTTCACATCATCGTAAGCAACTATCGATCCCCAACCCATTACTCATCCGATCCTGGAACGGCAGACACCCACGACGATCGACTCATGCCCTTGCGATCCATCACGCCGCTCCAGCCCAAGCTGGACTTTGAGCCGGCCACCGCCCTTGTTCCGCCGCAAGTCGGCACCTTTTTCAGCCGACTGTTTCGGCCAGACCGTCCCGAGCTCATTGTACGGCTGAGCCAAGTGAGGGCCGGTTTACCAGAGAAGAGCCATCCCCCAGCACATACAAGCCAACCACCTGCCGGAAAACCGTAGATCGCATCTTCTTGCATCCGGCTTTTCGCTCGCTCGATGACCGAGCCTTCTTGAGACATCCGTTCGGCAACCGAGAAACAAATGGCGACCACCATCCGCGGGTCTCCTAGTAGTTGAATTGCAGTTGGAATCGGATCAAGTTTCCCGCTTGACTCTTGTATGGTTCGGGACCTGTCGCAACCGAGGAGGTCCGATCGGTCCACGAATAGGATGCCGTCAGTTCCAGGTTGGGATTGATTTGCAGCTCCGCGCCGATTTCGAGCTCACGTACGCGGTTGCTCGGTGCATTGGGCTCATGTTTTTTTCCGCCGAGATATTCTTGATACCGGATGAAGGGCCAGAAACTGAGGCAATACGCCGGGCATTTATAGTTATACATGGCTTGGATATAGCCCCCATGCAGTGGTCGGGTGCTGATCGACCGGCGATCCTCGCTCAACCTCGGCCCATGCCCGAACGTATATTCACCCTGAAGGCCGAACGGCTGAGGATAGATCATGAAATAAGCGCCCACCCGTTCGTCCAGGAAGGTCGTGGGGCCCGCTGGGATTACGGGCGTGCCACCGCCTTCCGGCACAATCGACGTCTTCGAAATCACGAATTTTCCGTGGTAAGCACTTGCCCCCACTTCTACGATCTGGCCGTTCGGGAACTCAAAAGGATAGGCGGCGCGAAGAATTACATGCTTGTTGTCGTTCAATTCTACCCGATTGGCAGTCTGGCCGTTATAGACCCCCACACCCAACATGCCGTAATCGCCGGACCCTTTGAGACCGCTCTCGACCAGCTTTCGAAACCGCGCCCGGACATGCGCGGGGGCATAATACAGAAAAAATCCAAAGTCGCGCTCGTTGAGTACTCCGCTGTTGAGCGCATCGTTCCGATCCAACGCCAGCCGGTTTTGACTCGACTGTATGTTTTCGAATCCGTATGGTACTTTGGATTGACCGGCCCGAATCCGCC
>JANDJK010000130.1 GCA_024330925.1 Nitrospira sp. | reverse complement strand
GGCGGTGTCAGCGATCGGGACCGGAACCATCGTCCCGCGCAGTGTGAATGTCACCACTTTATCCTGATGTTTGTCTCGGAACACACGATCCCAATTCACATGAAACTCGAGGGTCTCCAGGTCGATTGTTCCCGTCGCAAGACCGCCGATATTCCAGATGCGAAACTCATCACGCCACGCGTGACTTAAATAGAGCGAGGAGAGATCGGCTGTCATCGATGTCCCTTCGATGACAGCCGACGGCGCGGGCGCGCCGTTGAAGCCTGACGTAAAGAGCGAGATCGTATACTCGCCCCTGACCACCGGCGTCACCAGATCACCGATCGGTTGATACTCACCGATCGTCAACATCACCGGTTGATTGAACAACTGAGCCACTTTTCGCCCGAAGTATTCCTCAATGCTAACTGAAATTGCCGGACCGCGAACATCGTCAGGTTCAGGCTCCACAAGGTCAGATGGTCTAACCGTTGCTGCGTAGCCGGACCCGACCCCTCCCATGCCCGCCACCAACGCTCCTACAAGAACCATCGAGATGGACAGACGCATAAACACCTCCTTCTTGCAGTTTGTCACACCGAGCACGAAAACCCAGCCATTCGTAAGCATACGTAGAAGCTCTGATTCACAATTTCGTGACGTTACGATCGGAAATCCCTCTTGGGCTTTTCTCAAAAAGTCATATGCACTGTACTCCGTTTGAAAGCAAAAACAGAGAGACGAGGGATCAAGATCCCGTTAAATGATTGTTACACGATCATTGGCAAACAGAAGGCTCACCGTTCATGGAGTCATGAGCACCGCATGGAGCTGTCACGGTCACGATCAAAAAGACAGGGCGGCCGTGTCATACGACACGGCCGCCCTTGGTAGAGGAACTCTCAGACCACTCGTGGCTACGGAATATTATTCACAACATCCAGACAGGGCGGTGCACTACCCGGATTGCTTCTCCACTGCACAGGACCTCGGTCTGATCCCTTTACCACGCGCATCTCACTGGGTGCCACCCAGTATTGCCCAACGTTGGGTAGGTTGTTAATGATATCAGACCTGGACGCTGCCCTGAAGTATGCCGTGATCAGTTGGTCTTCGACACCGACTGCCCGTGGATTGAGACGCCTGGTGATCCGCTGATAAGTCCAATATTCAAATTTCCCGCACCGGACGTTTTCTTTCTCATTACCGGCATAGATTGGTTCCGTGCGGCGGGCTTTCCCACCGTCAACCGCGACGACATAGCCGGCGTCAGGACGGATCGTGGATGCCTGCTCGGCCTCCATATAGGCAACCGCCGTCGGATGGGCCGGGCGAGGACCAGGATAGGGGAACGGATCGTTCGAGGGAATGGTGGGATTAGGATTACCCTGGATGCAATCCCGCACGTCATTGTTGGAAATACCGGCCAAGTTCGTCGGCCCAGCACTTGGACTTGACGGTGTTCCCAGAGTAAGGTTGAAACTCAAACTGCCAAGTGGCAACTGTCCGGTATGTTCCTTCGCCTCTTTCATCAAGGTCGCCTGGAACGCCGCCTTGGTTCCTGACGTCGCACGACGTGAACAGATGATGACGGTCTGGTTGTCATCTGGATCGATAATGCCGTTCCCATTGGTATCCGCCGCGATGTTGTTGAACTGGTTCCATCGCGTTACGTTCCGCGAAAAAAGCGCCTCGACCTGCAGGCGAGTAAGATTGGTCACCGGCCCCAATACACGTCCCTGATTATCAACCCGTTTGACGGCGCTCCCCAGCACAATGGCATACGTGGTGACAACGGGAGCTAACAACTCAATATTGTTGTCGGGCTGAATCGGAAAGTCGACAAATTCTCTCTCATTTGCAAAAGAAAGCTGTCCATAAGAACTCGGCGCCACGTCCGAGACGCCCAAGTTCACGAGGTACGCCCCTCCAGGATCAGTATTGGGGTTAGGGCTGAACTGCGTACAGCTGGGATAGAACCGGCGCGATCTGCCTCGGGCATCAGCAATCACAACTGGAGCCCCACAGGCAGCGGGATTTTCCACCACATAGACCTGACGAGCCGCCGGATTGGGGCTACCATCTGGTAGCGTCGGCCGTTCGTTGACCTTCTTAATTCCATCCCCTGACCCGGTCGATTGATAACGGATGATGATCTGCGGCAACCCGACAACGCGCGTCGCGTTACAGCGCCATGTGATGAACTTAGAGTTTGCCAAGGGGTTCGTCGTCGGACCGAGCGGCCCATTCATGAAGACCTCAGGTATGGGAGCGCCACTAACAAAAGTGGGCTCCCCTTCTCCTGTAGGATTATCGCACAGCACAATCGGCACTTCTTCGACAAACGGCTTAGCCGCCGAAGCGCCGGCAATGTTGAGCTCAGGACGACCCAGTTGAGCATGCACATCAGCGCCAGCGGCGATGAAGGCAGCCCCTATCAGGATTGCCAAAGATAGTCGTGGTGAGTTCATAAACACATCTCCTTCTTCTTATTCAAGAACGATTGACTTACCGCGTTGTGCTTTCACTTCTCATTCTTTCTTGCGCATGAGCTCTCTAAAAAACTCCCTCTCCTACAGAGCAGTCTTGCTGAGTTGGCGGCGGGCAAACCCGACCAGCCCGACCAGCCCGGACCCAAAGAGAATAGCCGCAGCCGGAACCGGAACCGGCTCCGCGTTATAGGGGGTGATGCGAAGCTGTCCGTTCGAGGTCAACAGCACCGTTCCCACCTCGACGGGCTCTGGATATTCTCCATCCGCGTTGAACTTAACGATGTAGAGTGGTTGATCAAATGAAGCGTGGGCTTGGAACCCAAGATTTCCATTCAACAACCCCTCTCCTCTCAGAATGCTCGTGAAGGAGTTCGCGTCTGCGGCGGGGATGATTGCCACGGAAGGCTCGATGACCCTTCCCCCTGTCGAGGCAGCAATCCTTGCAAATCCCCAGAAGCCGAACACATCACCGGCCTGCGCTGGGAAGGTGGCATCCAGGGTAAGACCGGTCGGGTCAGAAAGCATGGCCGAGACCGGAATGCGCGAGGTCGTATAAAAGCTCAACCGATCGCCAGAAATACCATGGAGCGCATAGCGAGGACCTAGGGGAGCCCCACGTTGAACGAGCTCCAGGTCTTCAGCGGACACTGTCGTCCCAAATTCGACCGTCCCCTCCAATGCGTCCGCGGAGCCAGGGCCCAAATTCTGATACCGTTCAAATTCTCCGCCATAAATCACAAAGGCCAGGTGTCCTGCATCAAAATAAAGCGCCGACGCCGGAGACGGCAGACCGACGACCGCCAATCCAGCGACCGTGGCGAACACGGTAACTGTTTGCTTGATTGTTGTTCTGACGTTCATATCTTCATCCTCCTTGAAAGTAACTAACTTCGAAAGTAACTACCTTCACTCTCTTGCTTTCTCTCTTCCCCTTAACACTTTCTTGGCCGTGCTATGCCCTAATGCGCCGCCCCTCACCTCCTTTCCCATCATCGTCGCCATTTCATGGCAATCATTCCTGCCGCACGCGATCTTTTTCCCATGTCGGCATTACCGGCTCGTAAGAATTCGTTTCTTGTTCCGTTAAACTTGCCTCCAGCCCCCTCGACGGATTTTTTTCTCCTTTCAGAGTCGTGCTCATTGAACGAGGACAGAAATCCTCTTTCGAGCTCGCCGTTATACGCTCTCACGGTTACGCCGGGATGAGTCG
>JANDJK010000129.1 GCA_024330925.1 Nitrospira sp. | reverse complement strand
AGTCACCTCCACCGTGAGATCCAGCGAGGGGACCGCCACGCGCCATCGGGCAGGGTACACGGCCTTGCTCTTCGGGCTGGTCCAGGTTGCGGTTGAGGTAATCGTAAAGTCGTGGAGGGGGAGATGCCGGGCCCGCCCGTCCGGAGGAACCAGGGTTCCGCTGGAGGCGGAATCGGAGGATCCATCGCGCCGGCGCATACGATAGAGCATCAGCTCGCTGCCATCATCCAGTTGAAGACTGAACCAATCCCACCCAACCAGGTCCGCGCTCAAATCGGTTGAACTGAACTCATGGTCCATCCAACTGAGTCCCGTCACCTCTAACCGCTCTGCCCCGACAGTCACGGTTCCGCTCGTCTCCAGCCTCGTAAACGAATAGTAATGGGAGGCCTGTCCCTCGGCCTGCCCCTTGCGACTGGTTCCATCAAGACCATGAACGACGGGGGGTTTGGCCGGCTGAAGAGTAAGTGACAAGGCGAAGTGGTCCGTTTTGGCCACGAGACTGTGCGGTCCGGAAGCCACGGCCGGCATCTCGGCCCGCCAATCGTCGATCCACACACGAAGCCGAGACTCGTCAGCGCCGGCCTTCCCCAATCCAGCACGGCTCACCTTCTCGGCGAAATGAAACCGGCCGTTGGCGAGATCGGTCAGGGCAAAATGGGCAAAATACAACTGGGTGAGGGACCACTGGGACGGCTGGGTCTTGACGTCCTCCGGCGGAATGCCCCGGCGAAAGAACGTGAGTTCAAACCCGAACGTCCGCCCGTTTTTTGCCCGCAAGTGGCCCGTGTAGTACCACCATTCAGTGCGAAATGCTGGATGAGCTCCATGGTCCCGTGGAAATTCAAACCGATAGCCAGCCCGAGCCTGTTGGAAGGAGGAGGGTGTCGCTCCTGCCTGGGGCCCCATACCGAGACCACAGGGCCAGAGAGCCAGCAGGAAAATGGAAAGCACGGATAGGACATGCTTGTTTACCATACTCATGAATCGAGCCATTGGCTAAGCGGTGAACAATCACGATGAAGGACAAGCCACCCGGCAATTTATATCACGGCAATGACGGCCCATACCAAGTTGACCATAGCTCGCGCAAGGAGTGGCTCCTCCGGTTCATGCCCACCTCTTGACGGTCCGTTGACAATTTTCACGACTCTCGGCTATCGTGACTTTAAGTTCTATGCAAACAGATCCCAAACCAAAACCGGCCAATCCTACATCGTCACGGCAAAGGGAGACCCTGTCGATCCCCGACCGGCTGCCGGTTTTTCCCCTGCCGAATGTGGTTTTGTTTCCAAGGACTTATCTGCCCCTCCATATTTTTGAGCCTCGTTATCGTCAAATGGTAGCCGAGGCGGCTGCAAGTCATCAGTGTATTGCGATGGCGCTGCTCAAGGACGGCTGGGAAGCAGACTATTACGGCAACCCTCCGATTTACCCTACCCTGTGCATTGGGCGCCTCGTGAGTGTCCATCTTTTGCCCGACGGCCGGTCAAATATTCTGCTCCAGGGACTGGTCCGTTGTGAGATCCAGCAAGAACATTTCGAGAAGCCGTACCGGGAAGCAACCATCCGGCTGAAGCCAGAAGTGGAGGATCGCGAATTGCCGCCCGAGGTGCGTCGAGCATTGCTTGACATGCTCAACCGCTACCTCCAAACCAAAGAAGATCACCCAGCTTGGCCAGGGCTCTTCCGCGCCGACATAAGCGACGAGGTACTCATCAACACACTTTCCACCCATTTAGAATGCACGCCGCTGGAAAAACTTTTTTTGCTCGAAGCCGACGGGCTGCTCCAGCGAGTCCGGCGCCTGAACGATCTCATTCAATTCATGTTACACGACCGCTTTGGTGCAAAGGGTTGGGGATAACGGGCGTAGAATAGCGTGCCAGGAGAGTGTTCTATTCAAATGGATCAACCGATCGCCATCGCAGTTAACCGACTCTGCAAAGACTACGGATCCTACCGGGCCGTATCAGACCTGTCGTTTCAGGTGTACGAGGGTGAGATTTTTGGCCTCTTGGGGCCAAATGGTGCGGGCAAGAGCACAACGTTGCGGATCCTCATCACCCTGCTCCAACCAACTGCTGGTAGCGCCTCCATTTTTGGCCATGACACAGTGCGAGAGGCAGATACTGTGCGGAGGCTGATCGGCTATGTCCCCCAAGAACGGGCGATCGACCGGTTCTTAACGGGGCGCGAGCATTTACAGTTGCTTGGCGCGCTCTATCATCTAACCAAAGAAGAAGCCGCCGAGCGAATCAATGAATTGCTGAAGCTCGTCGATCTGGAGGCCCATGCAGATCGACCAGCAAAGACCTATTCCGGCGGCATGAAACGCAAGCTCGACATCGCCTGTGGGCTACTCCCTAACCCCAAGGTCTTGTTTCTCGATGAGCCGACACTCGGTCTCGACGTGCAGAGCCGCCTCCGGATTTGGGAGTATGTACGGATGCTCAAAGAGCGGGGCCTGACCGTCGTGATGACGACGAATTACCTGGATGAAGCGGACCAACTTTGCGATCGACTCGCCATCATCGACGGCGGCCGGATCAAAGCGCTGGGCAGCCCTACGGAACTTAAGGTGGCGTTGGGCGGCGACATCGTTTCGCTGACGATCAAAGAAATGGACCGGATTCCCGGACTGGAAGCGGCGCTCGCCAACCAGCCGGCGATTAAAACGGTGCGGGCCACTGGGAACGGGCTTGACATCCGGGTCGAATCCCCCGAGAAGGCGTTGCCGGTCATTCTTGAGACGGCCAATCGACTCGGCTGCGGCATTGAATTCATCGACTACCATCGCCCGCGCCTGGACGATGTCTTCATCGCCCACACCGGACGGCGCATCACCGACACAGCGGAGACACCGGTCGAGTAATCATGGAAGGTCGCTCGTCGTCATCGAGGCCATGAAGCGGATCGCGTCTTTTCACGTTTGAGCGACCTGGGGTACGGATCATGACGGAATATTGGCAAGAAATCAGCGCGTTGACCATGCGGTGGGTCCGCCGGCTGAGCCGCGAAAAGTTCAGCATGTTGTTCACGCTGGTGCAGCCTATGCTGTTTTGGCTGATTTTTTTCGGCAATCTCTTCCAGCGGGCGGCCGACACGCAGGTGACGCAAGCCCCGAACTACATCAGCTTTCTGGCCGCCGGCGTGGTCGTGATGACCGTGCTGAACAACGGCCTGGCCGGCGGGGTCGATCTGTTGTTCGACAAAGAGAACGGCTTTCTCGAACGGCTGATGTCGGCCCCCATCAGGCGGAGCTCGGTCATTTTGAGTCGATTTATTTTCGTGATGACGATCACGTCGCTGCAAGTCCTGGTCATCCTGGGCGTGGCGTTTCTGTTCGGCGTCGAGCCGGCGACGGGGCTGCTCGGCGTCGCCGTGATCCTCCTAATCGGCATGATGTTCGGCGTGGGGCTCACGGCCATTTCCATGGCCATGGCCTTTTCCGTCAAGAGCCACGGCGATTTCTTCTCGGTCCTGGGATTCCTCTCCCTTCCGATGATTTTCTTGAGTTCGGCGCTGGTGCCGCTGGCGGCGATGCCCGGCTGGATGAGCTTCCTCGCCCGGTTCAATCCCATGACCTGGGCCATCGATGCCGTCAGGCCGCTGATTCTCTCCGGCTGGAGCGATGCCCTGCCGCACGTCGCCATGGTGATCCCGGTCATGCTGGTCTTCGACGCGGTT
>JANDJK010000128.1 GCA_024330925.1 Nitrospira sp. | reverse complement strand
TCGGCACAGACAGCCCAATCCGGCGGAATCACGAGAGCACGATGGCCCTCCTCCTCGCTCGTCTGAATGGAAAAATTCTTTTGATGACAGAGAGACATCTCTCGATAGGTGAGGGTCTCCACCAGGGCCGACACAGGTGCATCAGCCTGGAGTCGCTGAAGAAACCGGTCAATGGCGGTTGCGTATCCCTCCACTTCGATCACCAGCCCGTTCGTTGTATTGCGGACCACTCCCGCTAGATCCAGCTCACGTGCCAGACGATAGACAAAGGGACGAAACCCCACGCCCTGCACCGTTCCCTCCACGTCAATTCGAACCCGCCGCCTCGTTGCCTTATCCTCTGGCCCTGTCATTCCTCGACCACGACCTCGTGCACCACCACTTCTGGAGCCCCCTCACCCTGGAGAATCACACCCCCACAGTTGGGGCAGAGTCTGTTTGGAGTTTGAAGAGTTCCATCCCACCGGCAACCGGGACACCAGGCCTCTCCGGCAAACGGCACCAGCTCCACCGTCGCTCCCTCCAGCCTCGTGCCTCGTACCGCCCATTCAAAGACTGCCTGCACAGTCGCAGGGTCATGTTCCATCAGATGGGAGCCGGGACGGGTCTTTAGTCTCACTGTCACTGGTTTCGCTTGCGGCCTCTTCTCCAGCGCGGCTTCGACAGCCTTTATGACCTGCTTCATCAAATGGAGTTCATGCACTGCAATTGCTCAACATCTCGTGCAATCCGTTCAACCACCTGTTCCTCCGCCTCTTCGACCGGGGGCGAGAGGGATCGCCCCCATCCTGTCTCGGCCACTTCGATCCCATAGATGATCACCGTCTCAGGCAACCGGCCCAAGGTTCTGCCCAGCTCAATCGTCTCCAGCACGCCGACACCATGGGTCGATCGACAGGCCAGATTCTGCACAATCGGGCCGGTCGAGACATCCAAGCGATGAATCGTCCCTGGAGTCTGCCCGCTCGAAACCCCGTCTATGAGAAGAACGACCCGAGCACCACCCATCAGATCGAGCAGGTTTATTCCCGCCTGTCGAGCCTCGATGATCTGGACCCCTTTGCCCATCCTCTCGCGAAGCCGTCTGGCGACTAACAGCCCCACAGCATCGTCACCGCGCCACTCATTGCCGACGCCGATGATGCGAATGTTCGACCAACCGGATGGACGGTGGGAAACACCAGGTTCGCTCGGTACGATCTGATCCGGGGCGGTTTCTTGCATGGGCAGGCCGGCTTTTTACGGATCACGCTGCAGATCCAGCTTGAGAAAATGGGTCGCACAAGAAATACAGGGATCATAACAACGGATCACTTTTTCGCAACTCAGCGAAATCTCCTGATCCGGTCGGTCCAACACCTGCGGAATCCACAGCCGCAGGTCCTGTTCGATCCGCCCCTGATTCTGTGACGTGGGGGGAACGATCTTCGCCTCGCGGATCACGCCATTCTCATCAATCCGATACCGGTGATAGAGAATCCCGCGCGGCGCTTCGGTGCAGGCCATCCCGACACCGGCCCGCACCGAGACCGGCAACGAGGAAACTGGCGGCGGCTCGTACAAATCGATCAGCCGCAGGGCCTCCTCCAGCGCATAGAGGATCTCCACGGAGCGGGCGACGATCCCCTGAAACAAATTGCGAAGCGGTAACGACAGGCCGACGCCCGTCAACACCTCCCTCACCGCTGGTGGCAACCAATCACAATTGAGATTCACACGGGCCAACGGCCCGACCAGATAGGGAGAACCATTGAGCAGACAATGGAGCGCGTTGGAATGGGGCACCTGCTGTTCTTCAAAATGCCGCTCGAACTCATCAACGGGACTATCAAGCCCGTCGGACGAGACGATCCGCCCTTCATTAAGCGGATATTCGTCGTCATGATGCAGCGCGACAAACGTATAGTCCGGCGAAAAGTCAGGATACGCAAACGAGGCGACCCATCGGAGGGTATCAATCGCTGCATCGCGGGCCCACAACAGCTCATCCTTGAGTCCTTCCAACTCACGTCGGCTCGGCACACGCGAAAACCCGCCGACCCTCACCGACACCGGATGCACGGACCTTCCGCCCAACAATGTCATCAGGGCGTTACCGGCTTTTTTGATCCGCAAGCCTCGGGTCACGGCGGCGGGATGGTCTTTGGCCATCGCGATGCCGCTTTCGTAGCCGAGAAAGTCCGGCGCCTGTAGCAAATACAGGTGCAACGCATGACTTTCAATCCACTCACCGCAATAAAGCAGCCGACGGAGGTCCCGCAAGGTTCCCTCAACACACAGGCCGAAAATCCGTTCGATCGCGTGAACGGCGCTCATCTGGTAGGCCACCGGACAGATCCCACAGATTCTGGCGACAATGTCCAGCACTTCCTCGTAATGCCGGCCTTGCAGGAACGCTTCGAAGAACCGGGGCGGCTCAAAGATCTTGAGTTCGACGTCTTGGACTCTCCCCTGTTTGACCGTGACCCGAAGCGCTCCCTCTCCCTCGACACGGGCGATGGTCCCAATGGCGATGGTCCTGGTGCTGTTGGCCGGCTGGGGAGGAGGACTCTCTCCGCTCATGACCCCTCACGGTTCGTGCGTTGAACCGTCCAAGCTTCACTCTCGCGCCGGAACGATGCGGCGGCGCCGTTGATGCCGCGAAAGCGTCGGACGACTTCGATCGGAGTAAGCCCAAGCCGGTTGTGGAACTGCTGTGCCAGCGACGCCGTATTGGGCGGACAGCCCGATCCTCGTGCCATCCCCTCCGCCGGGCCGAAACAGCCGTAACAGTCGCGCCCCATGGTCGGACAGATCGCGCCGCATCCGCCGCTCGTGACCGGTCCAAGGCAGGGGAGGCCCTTCGCCACCACCACACAGACATTCCCCCGGCGTTTACATTCGAGACAGACACTGTCCGCTGGGATACGGGGGCGGACTCCCGCCACCAGATCGGTGACGACACGCAGCAATTGGTCCTTGTCGATGGGGCACCCCTTCAGTTCGTAATCGACCGTCACATGGTCGGCGATCGGCGTGCTGGTCGCGAGCGTCTGAATGAAGTCCGGCCTTGGATAGACCACTCGTTTGTACGAGTCGATGTCGGCCCAATTGCGCAGGGCCTGGATCCCCCCCGCCGTGGCGCAGGCACCGATTGTGATCAAAATCCTGGCCTGCTCCCGCACGGCCTTGATTCGATGCTCGTCCTCTTCTGTCGTAATCGAGCCCTCGACCAGCGCGATGTCGTAGGGCCCTGATTCCATACGGCTTGACGCTTCCGGGAAGTAGGCGATGTCCAGGACCGCTCCCAAGAGAAGCAGTTCGTCTTCCAGATTCAAAATACTCAACTGGCAGCCGTCGCAGGAGGCGAACTTAAAGACCCCCAATTTCGGCTTTCGTCGTCCGTCCACCAGAGCCATCATTTTGCCTCAAATCCCCGGCCGCCCCAACCAGGGTGCAATCCGGTCGTATCGCATCACCGGCCCGTCCTTGCACACAAAATAAGGCCCCATCTGACAATGGCCGCAGAGCCCGATGCCACATTCCATATGCCGCTCAAGCGACACATAGACGGACGTCGCGGGCAAGCCCCGACGGAGCAGAATCGGCACCCCCACCCGCATCATGATCTCCGGCCCGCACATCAACACGACGGTCCGGAAAGGATCGAACGACACCATCTCGAACAGTTCTGTGACCACGCCCACGTGGTAGCGCCAGAGTTTGCCTGG
>JANDJK010000014.1 GCA_024330925.1 Nitrospira sp. | reverse complement strand
GCTGAGGGACCACGTTGCGAGCTTACCACGCCAACGGGCATGGCGCTGCTGCGCACCCTCGTATCGGATTTCGGTTCGACTCCGACGATGAAAATCGCCGCCGTCGGATACGGCGCCGGTGATCACAACCCAGAACAGTGGCCGAACGTGTTGCGTGTGTTCCTCTCCGAAGCCACCTCCGGCCAACCGCTGATGGAGCGGATCCTGCAGATCGAGACGAATGTGGACGACTTGGCACCACAGGTTTACGAACATGTGATGGAGCGTCTGTTTCAAGTCGGAGCCTTGGACGTCGCGCTGACCCCGGCCATCATGAAACGAGGCAGGCCCGGCGTGGTTCTCACTTGCCTGGCGGCGCCGGAACGGAGCGAGGCGATCCTCGACGTGCTGTTCAAGGAAACGACCACGCTCGGCGTGCGTGTGCAAGAACTGTCCAGACGTGTGCTCCCCCGGCGCGTCGTGCCGGTGAAGGTCTCCAGCGGGACAGTCCGTATGAAGGTTGCCACGACGGTCGATGGAATGGAGAAGGCGGCTCCCGAGTATCGTGATTGCAAGGCCATCGCCGACCGCACCGGACTGCCTCTCAGACACGTGATGGAGGAGGCCTGCCGCATCTATCACGCCGGTCGGAGGACGGAACGACGTACGACAAAAGAAAGGAACGATCCGCTCGACGGTTCAAACATATGAACGCGTTGTTTTATGCACTGCTGTTTCTTGTCTCCATCGCCGTGACACTGGGCGCCTGCGCATTGTTCACCAACGGCATCGAATGGCTCGGCAAACGATGGGGCATTTCGGAAGGCGCCGTGGGCAGTATTCTCGCCGCTATCGGCACCACCTTGCCCGAAACATCCATCCCGATCATCGCGATCTTTTTTGGAGAAAGCCAGGACGAGGTGGACGTCGGGTTGGGGGCGATTCTAGGAGCGCCGTTCATGCTCAGCACGTTGGTCCTCCCCCTTCTCGCCCTCCTCCTGCTGCTGTACGCCTGGGCCGGGAAACGCACGGCGCGGTTCCATTTGAACTACAGTGAAGTAGTCACGGATCTGGGATTTTTTCTGGCCGGCTACATCATCGCCTTGGGCTGTATTTACAGTTCCTACCGCCTCGTGCACTTGCTGGCCGCGCTGGTTCTCCTTGGCCTTTATGCCTATTACATGAGGCTCAAATTGAGCGCGCCCGAGGAAGACGGCGCAGGCAGCGAGCTTGAGCCGCTGATCTTCGCCAAATCCAAGGCGACGCCCCCCCGCCTGATGATCGGGCTGCAAACGTTGACTGGCCTGGCCGGACTGATTTTGGGGGCGCACCTGTTCGTGACGGCGACGGAATCGATGGCCGGCGCCTTTGACGTCTCTCCCTTGTTGCTCGCACTCCTCATCGCCCCTCTCGCGACCGAACTGCCCGAGATGTCGAACAGTTTTCTCTGGCTCTACCGTAAAAAGGACCGGCTGGCCGTCGCCAACGTCACGGGGGCGATGGTCTTTCAAGGCACCATCCCGGTTTCCGTCGGCTTGATCGGCACCGATTGGGTGATTACGGCTTCGGCCAGTTCGACGATGGTGCTGGCCCTGCAGGCGGCGAGTTTTTACCTGCTCCAGCTTTTCATCGGCGGCTACTGGCGCGCCTGGCTCCTCGGAAGCGGCGCCTTGCTCTACATCGGATACACGGTGTACCTTGCTCTTCGCCCATAACCATCAGGGCCGACCATGACAGCTGGACAGATTCAACCGCCATCCGCCCCCCTCCCCCTGCTCGGCATCACGATGGGAGATCCGGCGGGGATCGGACCGGAAGTGATCGCCAAAGCCGCCGCCGACCGGAGCCTCCATTCTCTGTGCCGGCTCATGGTAATCGGATCGGCAACCGTGATGGACCAAGCGATACGACAACTGCGCCTGCCTTTGACCGTTCGACCGATCGAGAGCCCCATGTCATTCCAACCGCTCGAGGGGACTCTTGCGGTCCTTGATCCCCTCGACAGTCCATTAGGACCGTTTACACCGGGCATCGCCTCGGCCGTCACCGGTGCTGCGTCGGTCTCGTTCATCAAGAAGGCCGTCGAGTTGGCCCTTGCCGGCTCTCTTGACGGCATCGTCACCGCGCCGATCAACAAAGAAGCGATCAACTTGGCCGGCTGTCACTATCCAGGCCATACGGAGCTGCTGGCCGACCTGACTCGCACCGACGAATCCGGCATGATGATCGTCGGCGGCCCCTTGCGCGTCATGTTTACTACCACCCACATCGCTATCAAGGATCTCCCGGCCTCTCTCACGCAGGCCAAGATAGAACGGGCCATCCGACTGGCCCACTCAGCGCTCACAGATCTGTTTGGAATCAAACATCCTCGGATCGGTGTCGCCGCGCTCAATCCCCACGCAGGGGAACACGGACTGTTCGGCGATGAGGAAGCCCGCGTGATCCTTCCGGCATCGCAGGCAGCCAGGGCCCAAGGCATCGAGGCCAGCGATCCCTTGCCAGCGGACACTCTCTTTGGGAAGGCAGCCAAGGGGCTCTATGATGCTGTGGTTGCCCTCTATCACGATCAAGGGCTGATTCCGTTAAAACTGGTGGCGTTCGGCCGCTGTGTGAATCTGACGGTCGGCCTGCCGATCATCCGCACGTCGGTCGATCATGGGACGGCGTTCGATATCGTGGGCAAGGGCATCGCCGATCCCGGCAGTCTGTTTGAAGCGATCAAATTGGCTGCAACTATCGCCGCCAACCGCGCATTCCGCTCTCGTGAGCAGCGGGAGGCCCCATTCTCATGACAAACGATCGTGCTCGATCCCTCGCTGTCGTCCGGCGACAACTCGCAGAATTGGACGCCCTGGCGCAACAGACACTGCGCGATCTCAATACCATCGCCGGAGCGGAACGGGTCACGCAATGGAGAAACAAGACCGCCGCTTTGTTGACCGAAACCGTCGGTCGGCAAAAAGGCTTGGTGTTTGCCGCCATTGAGCCAAGTCCGTCTTGTACCAACGACTTGGGGGAGGAATTCACCGCTCTGGTGGGCTGTTACCGCTCCTTCCTCCTGACCTTGGCTAGTCACCTCGCTCAATCCTCTCAACCCGGAGGTTGACCGGTGAACGGAACACGGCCTCCTCCCCCAGTGAAACGCCTGGGCCAGCATTTTCTGATTGATCCCAACATTGCCCGCAACATTGTCTCTCTGGCAGCCCTAGCCCCAACGGATACCGTGTTGGAGATCGGACCAGGCCGCGGAATTTTAACCGCCGAGCTTTGTCGAGTCGCCGCTCACGTTACGGCCATCGAGATCGATCCCCGTCTGTCCAACTACTTAGCCGAACGGTATGGAACTAGCCCCAACCTTCACCTGGTGTGCGGAGACGCAATGAAGTATCCCTTGGAGACGCTGCCCGTCGGAACGGTCGTGGTAGCGAATCTGCCGTACTATCTATCCACTCCCCTCTTATTCAGGTTGCTCGAACAGCGCGGGCGTTTCTCGCGCATGGTGCTGATGCTGCAAAAAGAAGTGGTGGACCGGGTGGTAGCCGAACCAGGCACACCTCACTATGGGATTCTGTCTGTCATGATTCAGTATGCGGCAACGGCGACGAAATCCTTTACCGTCCCGACCCATTGTTTTTGGCCCAGGCCTGAAGTGGAGTCGGCTGTTCTGCGTTTGCAGATGAAAGAGACGCTTCCCCTCATTCTGGAAGACGAACGCCGGTTTGCCTCCTTGGTCAAAGCCGCTTTTGCCCACCGACGGAAGACCCTCGTCAATTCCCTCAAAAATCAAGGTTATCCGCAGGAGCTTGTGGTGAAAGCCCTCCAGACGCTGGCGCTTCCTATGGCCATCCGGGCTGAAGCGCTCTCGATCGAGCAGTTCATTGCACTGACCCATTTGCTCTCTCCCTAGAGCCATTCACCATCGCAATGTTATAAAATGGTACACTTGAGGGGGAGCTCCATGGTTCGATGCATTACCCACAGCCTCTAAGAATAGCAAGACGAACGGCTGGTTGGCTGGTCCTCGCAATGGCATTCCTCACCGGCTGTGCTGAGGAATATGTCATGTTTCATAGGCAGTCCGGCGATCCCATCCTGATCGCACGTCGTGCCTATTCAGCGGATGGTTGTATCCAAAAGGTTAAAGCCGACGCCTTGCGCCTAGGTGTTACCTTTCGATACATTCACGTGCGAGGCAACCTAGCCGGCCGCTCCCTGCTCTGGCCCCTGGAGCCAGGCTATGCCTGTGAAGCCGCCATTGGCCCCGAACAGCCACCCTTCGGTGCTTATCCGAACGGGAAACGCCTTTCTTTAAAGGGTTCCTGAGGGTCAGGGCAATCAACGATTCCCCCTGAATGCCTTTGCCTGTCCAGTGAGCTCACTTCGTGAGGCACAGGCCAGGCCGCCGTTTCCCGGAACTTGCCTCCCCCTCGCTTCAGTCACCAATTACGCCATTGCTTTGTTGAGGGCACTTCCTCGGCTATACTGACAAGAAGAGTGACAGTGCCTCCGGCAACTCCTATGCTCATCAGGACGTGCCAATGCTCAAGATCTTGTTGATCGACGACAACGAAACCGACGCCTTGCTAACCCACGACATCTTGGCAGGATGGGATACACACCAATTCGAGGTCAGGCGTGTCGCGTGCCTCAACGAAGCCCTTGACCAGATCACCCGAGGCCGTTACGACGCGGTTCTCCTCGATCTCGCCTGGCCCAATGGATCCGGACTGACCTTGTTGGGACAAATTCAATCAGCAAACCCCAGAATCCCTGTGATTGTCCTCAGTGGCGTGAGTGATCAAAGCATCGCACTGCAGGTGATCCATGCTGGCGCCCAAGATTATCTCGTTAAGGGACGGTGTCGTGGCGAACTGCTGGCTCAATCGATCCGTTACGCCATTGAACGTAAGCGAGCCGAGGAGCGATTGACCTACCTCGCTCAATACGACCAATTGACAGGCCTTGTCAACCGAACGTTGTTCCGTGACCGTTTGCTTCATGCCATGGCGAGAAGCAAACGGCTTCAGCAAGGGATCGGCCTCATGCTGCTTGATCTTGATCGTTTCAAGACCGTCAATGACACATGGGGACATGAAGCTGGTGACCAAGTCTTGCGGGCCACTGCCGACCGAATCAAAGCCTGCGTGCGCGAAGTCGATACGGTCGCGCGCATGGGCGGCGATGAATTCACCGTCATCGTGGAAGGCCTATCCTATGAAGAAGATCTCGCTCACATCGCCGAACGGATCATCTCGTCCATGATCGAGCCATTTTGTCTGCTATCGGGACAGGCCGTCATCGGCGTCAGCATCGGTATAACCGTTTACCCCCTTGACGATCACGACATCGATGATCTTTTGCGACATGCAGACGCTGCGATGTACCGCGCCAAACAACGGGGCGGCAACGCCTTTGAGTTCCATGTGGCAGCCCACTCGCTGACTTCGCTCCCCCACAGTAAACCGCTCTAAATTGTTTCTTGCTTGTTCCCGTGATTTCGACGGGTCTTCTTGACGTTCTCTTCTGAAAGTCGCACGCTCACCGAGCTTCCAATCCAAGCAATCAGGTCGTCATTGTAGTGTTGGAGACCAGCACGCGTTAACAAGAGATCGGCCTGTACCAGACTGTCACCTTGACAACCGGTGGAGACCTCCCATGACAAATCGCCAGGATCAGGAGAGTGAACCGCAATTTGCCCTG
This sequence comes from Nitrospira sp., assembly GCA_024330925.1. Taxonomy (GTDB): domain Bacteria; phylum Nitrospirota; class Nitrospiria; order Nitrospirales; family Nitrospiraceae; genus Nitrospira_D. Next base: position 34,880 of record JANDJK010000014.1, on the reverse strand, counting down.
GGATTCTTCGCTGTCAGTCTGATCAATCCGGACACTCACCCATGGCATGCATCATGATTAATTTTGTTCTCTAGTTTGCCCTTGCTTTTTCCTCAGCCGAGGAGACCGTTAGAGTCGTCGATCACATGGGTGACAGACCACGGGTCTGTATGAACGGATCATCGAGGAGCTCACGTAACGGGATGATGAAGCGTCCCCGGCAGGATTTTGGCAATTCATCGGATTGTCGCACCCAATCATCTTCGTCGCCAATGCTCATTTAGATTAGCGCATACCAGCTTCGCATAAGATGCGATCACGAAACGCTGGACTTCTTTTCTACCATGCCCATGTTTTATCCGTTCGATCCCCCATACTGCTTCGATACGCACGCTCGGATACATCGATATCGAGTTGGAAGACCCTGAACAGACCGCCTGACCTGTAAGCGCGCCATTGCTCATGACCGGGACAGTCCAGAAGCAAAACAAGCCACACGATCGCTGCGAGAGATGAACAAGCCCCGTGTCAACCGCCGGAGACAGGCGGGGATCAGACACTATGGCGCTCAGCAATCTTCTTCGGGCTCTGCCATACCAAGCAGCATGGTCAGTTCAGGAATGCTGTAGGAGTGATTAGACCAGACCTTGACGACCTTGATCCCGGCGGCAGATGCCACTGATTCCACTGTATCGTCACGCTCCCGCTGCGCGACCGTCAATGGCTCCTCGTGGAGCAACACCATCAATTCCACCTTGCGCGAGCCGGGATGGACCAACGCAAAATCAACCCGCGTTAACACAAGACGTTTGAGAACTGGCAGCCGCTCCTTTCTCGCCCCGTAGACCGATACAAACGCCCAGAGAGGAAGACCGGCAAAGACGAGGTACCGGTCCTGCACCGCTAACTGCAACTGGTTGTAGAGTGCACTTTCTTTTTCTGTGAGGAGCGGCAGCGATACCACGTTGACGGAGGCTGGCAAGATGAACGACTGCGGAGCAGCAACTGGTCGCTTTACCTTAGCAATCAGCCACCAGATGACAGGTATAGCCCCAACTATACCCCCTATGATCAAATCCTTCATTCGAATCCTGCTTCTTGCTATTGATCTACTTTTTGGCACGGCGCCGTAGCCGCTCAATCCATCCAGGCCCAGCAGGGACGATACAGCCTAACAGGGCTGGATGCGCTGCTCCCGTCACCGAGGGGATATTGCCGTACTGATCCATCGCAGTTTGATAGGCCAGGACCGCAAAGGCCACCGCCTCGAAGGCCTTGCTGTCCCATCCATACGATTCAAACGGCGCCACTGGCGTCGGCGCGAACACGTCGGCGAGATGTTGCATAATAGCGCGATTGCGCACGCCTCCCCCCCCAACAATGACTTCATCGATTCCCCCCGTAATCCACCGCCGAACCGTTCCGACCGCTTCCGCGGTCCAGCGGCTGCACGTCGCCAGCAGGTCTTCGATCGTCAATTGTCGCGCCTGGGGCATCGTCGTCAATTCGTCGATCATCTTGGCACCGAACACCTCTCGCCCCGTGGACTTGGGTGGCGACTGGGAAAGGTAAGGATGCGCCAGAAGTTTGGCCAACAGTCGGCTGTCCACCTTACCCTTAGCCGCTAATCGCCCATCGCGGTCCATCGCCATCCGTCCCTTGGAATACCATGCCATCAGACCGTCCAACACCATGTTGGCCGGCCCGGTATCGAACGCAACGATCCCCTCATAACCTGACCCTTTGGGTAAATAGGTCACATTGCTGATACCACCCAAGTTGACAATCAGCCTGGCACGGCGCCGGTGGCGGAACAAAAGAGCATGGACCGCCGGAGTCAATGGTGCCCCCTGACCTCCAGCCGCGATATCGCGGGGACGGAAATTAGCAATGGTTGTAATGCCGGTGCGTTCCGCAATAATCGCCGGCTCTGCAATCTGAAGCGTGGAACGGATCGCGCCAACTTTCACATCTTTGATCCCCTGCGGCAAATGATGCAGAGTTTGGCCATGGGACCCGATCAAATCCACATCTTGCAGTTGCACCGCAGCGGCGCGGATCACCCCCAGCGCGGCATTCGCAAACCACTCACCCAACAAAACATTGAGATGACACACGTCCGCCACCGTTCCCGACACTGACGCAGCCACAATCCGCTGTTGGAGCGACCGGGGATACGGCAGCGCATGCGCTGCAAGCATAGCAACGCGCAGTCCCCCTTTGTTGCGCCGGATCTCCACCAGGGCAGCGTCCACTCCATCGCCTGAAGTTCCTGACATCAATCCCACAACCTTCATGAGCCTGCTACCTTCCTGTTTTTCATTGCGCAACAGACGTTCCTCATCTTTCGTGCTCTGCTACGCTAATGGAACTCCTCGGACCGGTCAAGCAACCCTGGCTTGGATGACATGAGCAGACAACTCCCCAGCCGTGCCGTTGACATCCCGCCGATCAGATGTTACCGTCCTCTCCCATGTTGGGTGCAGGATATCGACGATTGTGGCTCGCCCTTCTCCTCGCTATCCTCGCTACCGATCTCGCGAATTGTAGATCGACTGCCAGAGCTGATCCCCCCATCGAGATCGTGACGACCCTTCCTGTCCTGAAGGATCTAGCAGAGCAAGTAGGACGGCCCCATGTGCGGGTCAAATCATTGCTCACCGGCTGGGAGAACGAACATACGTACTCTCCGAAACCTACCGATTTGATCGCGATACGCAGGGCTCGGTTGTTGTTTGAGATCGGCCTCGGCCTCGAAGTGTGGGTCGCCTCGCTCGTCAAGAACGCGGGAAGTCCATCCCTGTCGGTTATCACAACTTCTCGGGGCGTTCCTCTGATCCATGACGATGCCGAGGATCATCATCAGCCATCAGACAACGTCACAACTCACCGGTTGGGTAATCCTCACATTTGGATGGATCCGAACAATGTTGAGATCATGGCGCGCCATATTGCTGATGCGTTGATCGCTGTCGATCCCGCTCAGGCAGAGGACTATCGACGAAACCTAGCGGCTTACCTTGAACAGGTGGACAAGCTCCGGCGGGAACTATTGGAGCGAGTCAGCCGGCTCCCGGACCGGCGCATTGTGGCCCATCATCCCGCCTGGCCATACCTGGCCAAGCGGTTCGGCTTCGAAATCGCGGCGACGATCCAAATCCATGCAGGCGCGGAGCCTTCTGCCCTCCAGCTTCAACAATTAATCGGCAAGATCAAAAAGGAACGGCTGAAGGTGATCGCCTCTGAGATCCAGTTAAGTCAACGAATCCCCCATCTGCTTGCAAAAGAGACGGGCGCAACGGTGGTCATCCTCACGACCCTCCCCGGAGGGCTCCCCGGCACCGAGTCATACCTCGACATGCTTCGTTATAATGTGCTCAAATTGGCGGAGGCATTGGAGAGCTGACCCATCGTGTTCGCGACGCACCCCTCAGCATGACCAGCCAGCAAGACTCGCAGGAACGTACTTCGTGCCCCGTGATTATTCGCTTTGACCATGCCTGGTTTGGGTTTCCCGGCGTGGTTGCATTGGAGGACATTTCGCTATCAATTCACGCCGGCGAATTCATCGGCATCATCGGTCCCAACGGTTCAGGAAAAACCACCTTGTGCCGAGCCGTGTTGGGACTGCTCGCCCCCCTCAAGGGACAGCTCCGTATCTTTGACTGCGCTTGTGAAGAACTCCGATGCCACCATCGGGCCCAGATCGGCTATCTCCCCCAAAAGGGTGTCGTCGATCGTGATTTTCCAGTAACTGTTTTTGAGACAGTCATGATGGGGCGATACGGAGCCCTGGGCCTTTTTCGCCGCCCGGGGCCACAGGATCGTCGGATCGCGCTGGAGTCGCTTGCCCTCGTGGCCATGGAGCGCTACCGCGACGTCGCCCTGGGCAGCCTGTCGGGAGGCCAACAGCAACGAGTGCTCATCGCCAGGGCCCTCGCCCAGCAACCCAAGGTTCTTTTGTTAGACGAACCAACGACGGGGTTAGATCTCCCCATGCAATACAATGTCCTCGATCTGATCCAGCACTTGCACAAGACCCTGAGGCTGACCGTGTTGTTGATTACCCATGACATCAACATGATTCGCTCACGGGTCGATCGTTTGGTCCTACTCAAGACCCGCCTGTACGCCCATGGCCCTCCTGCCGACGTGCTCAAGCCAGACATCCTTGAACAGGTGTATGGCAGAGGCCTGATCTTTTCTGACAGCAACCTGGTGTTTGTCGGGGATTATCATCATTCCCCCTGACACCCAGAAACGGGCCCAACAATGTTGGAACTGTTCACATACGATTTCATGCAGCGGTCGCTGCTCGCCGCGGCAATAGTGGGCGCCCTCTGTTCGCTCATCGGGGTGTTCGTGGTGCTGCGAGGCTTGGCATTCGTCGGGGCCGGTACCTCCCACGCCGCCTTTGCTGGTGTTACGCTGGGCTATCTTGTCGGATGGCCACCGCTGCCGTTGGCCATCGCGTTTGGAGTTGCTACCGTTTGGATCACAGGCTGGCTTGAGGAGCAAGGCCGGATGAAATTAGACGTGTCGATCGGCATCCTGTACACCGCCACCATGGCGCTGGCTATCATGTTCATCGGTTTCATGAGAACGTACAACCCTGAAGTGTATGGGTACTTGTTCGGCAGCGTGTTGTCGGTCACAGGCGAGGAGTTGTTCCTCATCGGTGGACTGGCAGTGCTGGAGCTGAGCCTGTTGGCTTTGTTCTGGAAGGAATTGTTGTTTATCGCCTTTGATCAAGAGATGGCGGAAGCTTCCGGCATTCCAGCTCGCAGCATTTTTTTTCTGTTGTTGACGCTGATCGCCCTTACCGTGGTAGTAGCACTAAAAACCGTCGGCGCCATCTTGGTGTTTGCGATGGTTCTCATTCCTGCCTCCACAGCATATCAGCTCACCCACAGCCTGACGACACTCACTCTGTACTCGGTGCTCATTGGAACGGCGACGGCTGTCACAGGTGTCATTGTCTCCACTGTGTGGGATATTCCTTCCGGACCGTCCATTGTCCTGCTGGCTATCGCGGTGTTCTTCTTCTCGCTGCTCATCTCTCCCAAACGCATGAAACACCCCCTCGGCTCCTCCCGCCCCTGAACCACTGTGGTCTTCTACCTCTCGTTCCCTTTCAATTCGCAAGAAGCATGGTGGCCACGGAGCGCAAGCCGCGGATTTGATCATCATCAGCTACTTATGCGACAACATGTCGGCTATCTCGCTTGTCCACCATATTGGGAGGGCCCTGTCTGAAAAGGAGGAACGACTATGAACATCAACCGCCCCCTGTTGCAGCTAATCATCTTCCTGTATTTCGGCATGGTGAGTGTGCTGGGGCCGAATGGATCGGCGCAGGCCGCTCATGACCATCAATCATTCGGAGAAATCCAGCCTAACGTCTGGATACTGGGAGCTCGAGTTGGATTTGCCGTTCCCACCCAATCTCTCTCGCACGATGTGGTTGGCATCGCAGGCTTTCACCAAGGATCCGCCGGAATTGGCCCGCTTATCAACGTACAGGCCCTCTACAGCCTGAATCGATGGTTCTTGCTGGGCCTCATGGTGGAGTGGGAGCGACATGGCGTGGATGTCGAAGAGCGCCGTTTGTCATTGGATGTGGGCAGTCAACAGACTGTCTCAGTGCTTCCAACGGTCGAGCTCCGTCCTGTCACATTGGGCTCGTTTGTTCCTTATGTCAACATGAGTTTCGGCGTGAACGTGAACAGTTTCAGTGAGGCGATCTCCGCCGAGATCAGCCCCAGCAACACATTCGCCTGGAGACTAGGATGGGGTGTGGACTATCTGGTGAACAGGCACCTGGCGGTCAACGCCGAGTGGGCCTACAAACGAAACGACGGGCACGCCCATGTTGATAACCGGTTTCGAATCAACGATTGGAACCTTTCGTCTTTTGGATTTCTCTTCGGGGTAAAGACTTTCTTTTAGAGCCTCTTGCATACCGTAGGGAGCGCGCTTAGAAAGACCACGGCCAAGAGGTCCTTTCCATGATCACTCCCAGCGAGCCTGAGGGTTTCTGGCCCAGACCATCCCCGTTTGCTCTTGTGAGCTGAAGCCCAGTTTTGCGTAGAAGCCGGGGCGCCTCGTGCAGAGCCAAAAGAGTTCGACCTGTTGCAATCGCGGGTGGTACAAAATCCGCCGAACAATTTCTGAGCCGATCCCCTGTCCTTGGTAGGATTGGTCAACGATCACATCCCAAATCGTCGCCCGGTAAACAAAGTCCGTCAGCACCCGCCCAAACCCAACGAGCCGTTCCTGCTCCCACGCACAGATGGCTATATCCGTCTGGCGCAGCATTGCCTCCGTGTCCGTACTCGTCCGACCTTTGGCCCAGGGGGCTTGGTGGAAAAGCCGAATCAGTTGGTCAGGCTGCGGAAACACATCATCGGAGTAACGAATGGCAGGCTTGAGGGACACGCGAATCTTATACTACATTACTGGGTTGCGTTCAGATTGTCTTGCTGGAGAAAGTGTACGAGGAAGATCATGTCAACGCAAGTCCGCACCTGCCCCAAATGTTTTCGGCTCATGTGGCTCAAGTCCGAACAATATGAATGGGTGGACAACGTGACCATCCGTACTAAATGTCCCCATTGTCAATCCACGGTTCGGTTCTCTCTCATCACACAAGGAGCAAACGCCACCGGGCCCAAGATGGGACATTAGTCTCTCTGCCTCGAGACCAGCGGATTACACGACCATCAAGCGCGCCGCGGCTCTTCCAACTCTGGCTTATTGCCAGGCATAATCTTGCGCAGCGACCGACGGTATTCAGCCAGTCGCTCCTCATCAGATGGTTTTGCTTCGATCTGGTTATCCTTTATCATCTGCTCCATCTGATCCAGCAAAACCAACAGCGGCTGGACCGCCCCCAGCAATCGCCCAGACTCGAATGCCTCAAGGGACTCAAGCAACGGTGTGCCCAGATGTTTGTACGACGTTCCAGCAATTCTGGTCCGTAGACGCATCACCGTATCGTCGTATGCCTCGATGGCGGCTGCAGAGGGTTTGACCCCGGTCGGAGCAATAGCCAAATGAACGACGGCGGGTAGCTTGGCCGCATACTCTTTGAGCCACGAGATGAGACCGCCAATTGCATCTAGGAGGTCTCCGGTCTCCATGTTACGAACGCCCTCCCCCTACGAGTGATTTTGTCCGATCCCCTCGAGCGCTTGCGCTACAGTCTTCATATCCGCAGGCCAATCATAGCTAAACTCTCGAAACTCACCCGTACAGGGATGGTGAAAGCCCAATGTTCTTGCATGGAGCATCACCCGCGGAATGAGAAGGGGACCGATTGTTTTGACCTTGGTTCCGCCATACGTAGGATCGCCTAAAATCGGATGCCCCAACAACTGAAGGTGCACTCGTAATTGATGGGTGCGGCCCGTTCGAGGATGGAGCACGAGATGAGATGCGACCGTGCCATAGCGCCGCTCAACGTGATAGGCCGTGATGGCTTCCTTGGGCCGAGACGTTCGCATCGAGAATTTCTTACGTTCTTTCACATCTCGCCCGATCGCCAATGTAATTACGCCATGGCTTTTCTTCGGCACTCCCCACACCAGAGCCTCATAGACCCTGGTCACAGTATGCTGTTGAAATTGCGACGCCAAATGTCGATGGGCCTGATCGGTTTTGGCCACCACCATGACGCCAGAAGTGTCCTTATCAAGACGATGGACAAGCCCCGGCCGTTCCTTGCCTCCAATAGTAGAGAACGTACCTCCCGAAACGGCGAAATAATGCAGCAAGGCATTCACCAAGGTACCGTTCCAATTGCCCGGTGCCGGATGAACCACAATGCCCGCTGGTTTGTACAAGACTAGTACAACCTCGTCTTCGTACAGCACCTGTAGCGGGATCGGTTCCCCCTTGATTTCCAACGGTTCTGGCTTGGGGATCTCCATCGTGATAGTATCTCCCGGCCTGATCTTGTGGCTCGGTTTGACCACAGCCTGGTTGACTCGGATCCGGCCCAGTTCGATCAACCGTTGCAAGGCAGACCGAGAGATTGCCCGTTCATGGTTGGCAAGAAAGACATCCAAGCGCTTCGGTTGTTCACCAGCAGTAATGATGAACTCCGTGATCATGGTCGCGCCTCTTGCTAAGGAGCATACGAGCGGTCCCGCCCCGCCGAGCGCACGCAGGCACCAACAAGAACCTACGGTACACTACTCCCACTTGCTCTCAAGTGTCAGGAGACGACAAGAAATCGTACCAGAGACGATCTGAATGCCCGGCAAGCGCCAAGACTCGATCGAGAGAGGGACAGGCAATTAGGGGCGGGCGACTTTTCGAGCCCGCTCCGCAATCTTTTTGCGCAGCCGGGCCTTCTCCAAGCTGATTTGAGCTTCTTTGACATCGGACGGCAGTCCTCCCTGTTTCAGCCGGCGCTCTGCTTCCTCTAGCTTGGCGGTGGCTCGCTCGACATCAATGTCCTCGGCTTTCTCAGCAATTTCCGCCATAATGGTAACCTTGGTCGGCGTCACCTCTGCATATCCCCAGAGCACAGCCATGTGGTTGACCTGCTCACCGACACGATATCGCAGTTCACCAATACGCAACATGGACAGGAAATGGCAATGACCAGGTAAGACCCCAAAATCTCCTTCCAGCCCTGGTGCGATGACCTCATCGACCTGCTGACTCAACAGGAGCTTTTCCGGTGTGACAACCTCTAGAAGGATTGTTCCCGCCATATTCCCTTGAACTTTCTCGCTCCTCTGCGCCCTACTGGTTTCCTAAACTTTCACCCCCATCCTTTCCGCCTTGGCAACCGCTTCCTCGATCGGTCCCACCATATAGAAGGCTTGTTCGGGCAGGTGATCGTATTTGCCATCCAGGATATCCTTGAAGCTTCGGACGGTATCTTTTAACTTGACGTATTTGCCCGGGATACCGGTAAACGCTTCCGCCACATGGAACGGCTGGGAGAGAAACCGCTGAATTCTTCTTGCCCGTGCGACGATCATCTTGTCATCTTCAGACAATTCGTCCATCCCCAAAATTGCGATGATGTCCTGTAAATCCTTGTACCGCTGCAAGACGGATTGTACCCCACGAGCCACCTTATAGTGTTCTTCCCCGATGACCTGGGGATCGAGAATGCGAGACGTCGAGTCAAGAGGATCCACAGCCGGATAGATGCCCAACTCTGCCAACGAGCGAGACAGCACCGTCGTGGCATCCAAGTGCGCAAACGCCGTCGCCGGAGCCGGATCAGTTAGGTCATCCGCTGGTACATAAATAGCCTGGACCGAGGTGATCGAGCCCCGCTTCGTTGAGGTAATTCGTTCCTGCAAGGCCCCCATCTCTGTTGCAAGATTTGGCTGATAGCCGACCGCCGACGGCATACGCCCCAACAACGCGGATACCTCAGAACCGGCTTGAGTGAACCGAAAGATGTTGTCCACAAACAGCAGCACGTCCTGGTTTTCTTCGTCTCGGAAAAATTCCGCGATGGTCAATCCTGTCAATGCAACACGGAGACGAGCGCCGGGCGGTTCGTTCATTTGTCCATACACCAAGGCAGCCTTTGACTTGGTGTAATCATCCGGATCGATGACTTTGGACTCCTGCATCTCATGCCACAGATCGTTGCCTTCGCGCGTCCGCTCCCCGACACCGGCAAAGACCGAAAAGCCGCCGTGGTGGAGCGCAATGTTATTGATCAGCTCCATGATGATGACGGTCTTGCCTACACCGGCTCCGCCAAACAGACCAACTTTGCCGCCTTTACTGTACGGCTCAAGCAAGTCCACGACCTTGATCCCGGTTTCCAGCACTTCCGTCTTGGTTTCTTGGTCTTCCAGTTTTGGTGCCGGCCGGTGAATCGGATACTTCTTTTTGGCCTTGATCGGCCCTTTTTCATCCACCGGCTCGCCAAGCACATTGATGAGACGGCCAAGTGTTTCCCGTCCAACTGGCACCGAGATGGGCGCACCAGTATCATGGACTTCCATACCCCGGATCAGCCCATCCGTAGACGACATCGCTATCCCCCGGACCCGGTTTTCCCCCAAGTGTTGAGCAACCTCGAGCGTCAAGCGAATGGCTGGTTTCCCGGCAGCTTTGTCCTCCGCCTGTTCGATCGTGAGCGCATTGTAGATATTCGGCAATTTCCCCGGCGGGAACTCCACGTCAACCACCGGACCGATGACTTGGACAACTTTTCCTCTGCTCATGCTTCACCTTCTCTACACCATGTCTAGGGTTCTTCACCTCATGATCGGCCGCGACTGCTCTTTGGGGCGACGAAGCTCGCTGCTGGCTTTTGCCCTCCAGTCCTGGAGGTTGGAGTAACCTTTACTTGAGGGCTTCCGCACCACCGACAATATCCATCAATTCCTTGGTAATCGCCGCCTGTCGGGTTTTGTTGTAATACAGAGTCACTTTGTTGATGAGTTGCCCCGCATTGCGGGTTGCCCCATCCATGGCGGCCATGCGCGCCCCATGCTCGGCAGCAGCAGACTCTAATAGAATGCGATAGGTCTGGACTTGAAAATATTTGGGCATCAGAACAGCCAGCAGCTCCTCCTCGCTTGGTTCGTAGAGATAACCTCCGCCTCCCATGCTTTCGACCGGCACCACGCCGAACTCGGTGATCACATCGACGGGAAACAGTTGCTCAACAACCACACGCTGTTGAATTGCTGATTTAAACTCATTGTACACAACATGCAGTTCGTCGAACGCACCCCGAACAAAATGATCGATGAGATCACCACCGATGTCGATGGCGTGCTCAAAGCTCAACTTATCAAAAATACCGGTCCACTCCTGACGAATCGGCCACGCACGGCGGCGGAAATACTCCCGCCCTTTGCGCCCCACAATGCTCAAGTGCACCGTCACGCCTCGTGCCTCGCACTGCCTGATAAATTCCACGCTTCGCCGCACGATATTACTGTTAAAGACCCCGCACAACCCCCGGTCACTGGTGATCACCAACACCTCAAGAGTTTTGCACTCCCGCTTTTGGAGAAGCGGATGGGCGGCCCGATTGACTCGTTGGCTCAAATTGCTCAGCACACCACGCATCTTATGGGCATAGGGACGGGCCGCTAGGATACGGTCCTGGGACCGTTTCAGTTTCGCGGCAGCCACCATCTTCATGGCCTTCGTGATCTTTTGTGTATTCTTGAGCGCCGCAATTTTTCGTCGGAGCGATTGAAGGCTTGGCATGGTTTTGGTTTCAACCGTCGGTCACGGAAAGGGGTCGCCTTTCGCCACCCTTCGAGACTGAATTCAGCAGGCCTCTGTCAGACCGATTCTCCGTTTACGCCTTGGCCCCATATCCCATCTTCTGCTTAAAGGTCGTGATAATGTCTTTGAGGCGGGCGCTGACCTTCTCGTCGATCTTGCTGATCGTGGTAATTTCCGTCCGCAACTCCGGATGGTGTTGCCGGATATAGTGCAGCAAGTCCGCCTCAAACTGCTGCACTTGCTCAACCGCAACATCATCGAGAAATCCGTTGACGCCGGCGAAGATTGAAAGCACCTGATCGGCCACGGGCATCGGCTGATACTGCCCCTGCTTGAGCAGCTCCACCATCCGAACCCCTCGCGCCAACTGCATCTGCGTGGCCTTGTCCAATTCGCTTCCAAATTGCGCGAAGGCTGCCATTTCTCGATATTGAGCTAAATCGAGCCGCAGCGTTCCCGCTACTTGCTTCATCGTCTTGATTTGCGCAGCTCCTCCCACCCGGGAAACGGAAAGACCAACATTAATCGCTGGCCGAACACCAGAATAAAAGAGGTCGCTCCCGAGATAGATCTGACCATCCGTGATGGAGATAACGTTGGTCGGAATATAGGCTGATACGTCACCAGCCTGCGTCTCAATGATCGGCAAGGCAGTCAAACTTCCACCCCCCAGCTTGTCGTTTAGCTTAGCAGCCCGTTCAAGCAGTCTGGAGTGCAGATAGAACACGTCACCTGGGTAAGCCTCGCGTCCGGGCGGTCGGCGCAGCAACAGTGACAACTGCCGGTAGGCAACCGCATGTTTCGACAAATCGTCATACACAATTAAGGCATGCATGGCGTTGTCCCGGAAGTACTCACCGATAGCCGCACCAGCAAACGGTGCAAGGAACTGCATGGGTGCCGGATCACTGGCCGTCGCTGACACCACGATGCTGTAGTCCATTGCGTGATGCTCTTCCAGCGTCTTGACAACCCGCGCCACAGTCGACCGTTTTTGGCCGATAGCCACGTAAATGCAAAAGACTCCCTGCCCTCGCTGATTGATGATGGTATCGACAGCGATCGCCGTTTTCCCCGTTTGCCGGTCGCCAATGATCAGCTCACGCTGCCCCCGTCCGATTGGGATCATCGCATCAATGGCTTTAATGCCAGTTTGTAATGGCTCTCGTACCGATTGCCGAGTGTGCACACCCGGCGCCACCACTTCGATACGGGAAAATCTTTTGGCCTTGATTGGGCCCTTGCCATCGATGGGTTGCCCAATGGCGTTGACGACCCGCCCTACTAACTCTTCGCCCACCGGCACTTCGGCAATACGGCCCGTGCGCTTGACCGGATCTCCCTCCTTGATCCCGATGTCTTCCCCCATGAGCACAACGCCAACATTGTCCTCTTCGAGGTTGAGTGCGATCCCGTAGAGTCCCCCGGGGAACTCCAGCATCTCTCCTGCCATCGCCCCGTCAAGCCCGTAGACCTTGGCAATGCCGTCCCCGACTTGAATGACAGACCCTGTTTCTTTGACATCGATCTGTTTGTCGAAGCCCCGAATCTTTTCTTTGATAATGGCACTGATTTCATCAGCCTTGATTTGCATGGATACTCCTTCGTCCACCAGAACAGGGGCGCTCGTTACCAGCTTCGTCAGAATTGGCTATGCCTGGACCAACAACGACCGGATTGCTTGCAAGCGACCCCGCACCGTGCCATCAATCTCCTTGTTCCCAATTTGGATCCTTATGCCGGCGAGCAAACCAACATCAGTGTGAAACGTCACTGCCACTTCTTGCTTCAGAGCCTCTCGCAGCCTCGCCATCATCTGCTCTTGTTCATCAGGGGAGAGCGCTCGGGCTGACCACACTGCAACCCGCTGCACTCTTTTTGCCTGATCGACCAATCTCCTGAACGCTTCAGCAATCTCTGGCAACAACCCAATTCGATGCTTCCTGACCAACTGCCCGAGGAAAGCTGTCCCCTCTGGCGGACAATGGAACCGCCCGCTTAACTCGGCAAGAACCGCCATTTTTTCCTCAGCGGCAAACGTTGGCGAGGCCAGCACATAGCGAAGGTCTGCTGACTCCTTCAGCGCTCGCCCAAGTCCGTTGAGGGTCTCCTGGGTTGCTTCGATGGTGGCTGGATCGAGGAGCTCGAAGAGCGCCCGTGCGTAACGCCGCGCAACTGCCGTCTTAATCACGTTGTTCCACTTTTCACTCAGCCAGACATACCACAATCGCTCGCGCGAAACGCACGACAACCGGGCGACCAACCTACCATTGCTGGCAACCGGCTGTCAATCCAGTGTCTACATCAGGACCTGTGGCCCCTGGATTGCAGGGGATGGACGGTCCAGAGGGGAGCTGACCGATGGTGCGCGGGATATGGGATAGGCACAGGGTTCTGCCTCTGCTTCATAGGGAGACTCACTGTTTCTGGACCTCTACATCAGCGCCCCATGGCCTCAACAAATCGCCTCGCGCTCTGCCGACCAATCCACCAGCCCCTCGTCAATTAGCAATGCTAACCGAATGTATCTCCCTCCTTGGCTTTCCACCAATGGCAGCCTGGGCAGCTCAGAGGCGGAGCGAACGAATGTATTTTTTCGCTACTCATCTTCTCGTTTCGGTTCCTCTCATTACCTTGACTCTCACGATGCGCAGGTCTTGGTGAGACAAGTATAATAAGCATGGGGTGGAGGGCCTATCTATCCCCCGACATCTTTGCCCGACCACCCTGGCACAGCCTCTCTCATCTCAGTACATGTGCCTCAACATTGGTGGCTATCACATAGAAAGGGGGAACCCATGAGTGCGTCATCACCTTCATCAACAGCAACAACGATTGCCGTTCTGCTGTCTTTCTCCTTGCTAGGAATACCAGCATGGGCTTACCGTGATTATTTCACGCCTGAGCAGAAATCCCAGTTAGCCAACATTCGAACCGTCCTGGTGGAGGTTCTCGCCTTAACGGACAAGGGTACGGCGGATGCCGACCCTCTTGTGCAGACCATCTCACGCCGGCTCCGCGAAATTGGATACACCGTTGTTTTGAACCGTGACGATCCCCATGACGTCGTCTTGCGCGTGAAGTGCGAACAACAGAAAACGTGGGAAGGTACAACAGCGGCTGGAGGTGATGCCGACCTCCCCGACGCCCCTGTCCGGTTGTGGAAAGGTCCGGCCTGCCAATTGACCTATCTCTTGAAGGGGATGAAGATCAAATGGCAAAAGGAGGTACGGACGGAATTCGAGGACGCTGTAGCCGCCGCTCAAGCAGCCCATGTCGCAGATCCCGGAGCTTATGCCCTCGATCAGCTAAAGGAAGAACTGGAACGGCACGAATTCCCGCTTTTCCTGGCAGCGGAATGGGGCCAGCCAGAACGGCTGCTGGCGTTGCTGGACGCCCCTGATACCAGTCAGAAAAGAAAGATTCTGATCATCTCTCTGCTCGGAGAAATGCAGGCAGACGAAGCCTTGCCCAAACTCAAGGAGGTGCTCAAAGATCGCGACCTTGCTACTCAAGCACTCGTCGCCATCGGCAATCTGGGGCGGGACAGCATTCCGCTTCTCATTAACATTTTAAATTCCTCGCCGCAGATTGAAATTCAAGCCGCGGCAGCCAAGGGGCTTGGGCAGATTGGGGGCATTGCAGGCGATGCCTCGGTCGTTCCCCCCTTGTTGGCCAAACTACAGGACCCTCATACGGACTGGGTGGTGCTAACGGAGGTCGCCTGGGCACTCGGCAAGATTCCCGATAAACGATCGATTCAACCGTTATATGACCTGGATAGAAAACTCCAAGCCATTCGCGATCCGGAGAACATGGTGCTCAAACAACTCAAAGAGGCGGTCTTTTGGGCAATCAAACAGTGCGACACATGGGACCAGTACAGTTAGGACGCCCCCTGACGAGGTGCTTTTCAACAAGACAGGATCACCCCCATCTTCCAGACTTGTGTCGTCTCCTTAGCTCGACTCGTCGAGCAAGCGGCGGAGTTGGGTAACCAATTCGGTGGGCAGAAATGGTTTCTGCATAAAGAGGGTCCCCGGGGAGTTGAGAAACGTCGGTTTGACCCGCTCTGTATAACCAGACATGAACAGGACCTTCAACTCTGGCCACCGCTGCCGAAGCTGCTCCGCCACCATTGGCCCCGTCAAGCGAGGCATCACAACATCCGTTACAAGCACGTCGATCGGATGAGATAGAACAGCCGCCAACCGCAGGGCCTCGTCCCCATTAGCCGCCTTGAACACCTGATAGCCATATTCTTCGAGCGCCAGGCTGACGACATCGCGCACCGCCTCTTGGTCTTCCACCAAGAGGACACGCTCGCCTCCACGTCGGGGGCGAGGGGTAGCAAGGGAGGCCGCCTCTGTCTCCTGCTCGACAAAGCGTGGAAAATAGAGATCGAACGTTGTGCCCTTCCCTGGCGCACTGTCGACAAAAATCACTCCCCGGCTCTGCTTGACAATCCCATAGACAGTCGCCAACCCCAGTCCGGTTCCCTTGCCTTCTTCCTTCGTGGTAAAAAAGGGCTCAAAGAGGTGGGAACGCACGTCGTGATCCATCCCGCAGCCAGTATCCCGAACGGTCAATTGCACATACTCGCCAGGCATGAACAGGGGGTTGGACACCGGCGTCCACGCATGCAAGACAAAATTGGCTGTCGACAGCGTCAGTTTACCACCATCCGGCATGGCATCCCTTGCATTGACCGCTAGATTCATGATGACCTGATCAAGCTGCCCCTTGTCCACCTGAATCGGCCAAAGACCAGGATCCAGCTCCAGTACGACTTCGATATCCTCACCCATCAGCCGTTTAAGCATGGAGGCAATGGCCCTGAGCGAGTCATTTAAATTGACGCGCTGCGGCTTGAGCACTTGCTGCCGGCTGAACGCCAGGAGCTGCCTGGTCAGATCCGCAGCCCTGGCTCCGGCTTTGGCAATTTCATCGATCAAGTGATAGAGCGGATCCTCCCGTCTCACCCGGTCAAGCAACAGGGCGCTACAGCCGTTGATGACGGTTAACAGATTGTTGAAATCGTGAGCCACTCCTCCGCCCAGACGACCGATCGCTTCCATCTTTTGAGCTTGGCGGAACTGTTGCTCCAATCGTTTTTGTTCCGTGATATCAATACAAAACGCCAACACCCCCGTCACCCGCCCTTCAGCATTTCGGCGCGGTACTCCCCAGAAGCTGACTTCTACAATCGTGCCGTCCTTCCGCCGCCGTCGTACCTCGACATTGCGAACGGGAAGGCCGTTCAGGATCGATTGCCAAAGATGACGCGATTGTTCTTCATCCTGGTCACCAGGAGGGATGTAGGGCAATTCCCGACCCACCACTTCTTGTTCCGTCCATCCGAAGATGCGCGATGCAGCGGCATTCCAACTAATCACTGTGGCCTGTTCATCAAGCTCGATGATCGCAAAAGGAGCTTCTTCGATCAGCGTTTGAAGCTGTGAGGTCGTCTGACGCAGTACCTCATTCGTCGCCAGCAACTCGCTAGTTCGCTCATTCACCCGGTGTTCAAGCTGTTGATAGATTTCTTTGAGCGCCTGCTCATGCCGAACCCGTTCAGAGATGTCCTGACCAACCACCAGCATGACAGGCTGGCCATCGCTGCCAGGAACGGCGCGCGTGCGCCCATGGACCTGGAGCAGGACTCCGTCTTTCCGAGCTTTTCGCAGCTCCCATTCGTATTCCACACCCGGGCTGGCCAGACAAGCCGCCATCTGCTTCTCTGCCCTTGTGCGATCCTCCGGCACAAACACATCCAAGATCGACCGTCCAACCAATTCACTGACGGTATAGCCAAGCTGCTCAGCCCCCGATCGATTGACAGACAAAATCGTTCCTGCCTTATCTAGCGTGAAATACATGATTGGGGCGTCATGGAAAAAACTTTGCAGCTTCTCTTCGCTGGCGCGACGTGCCTGCTCGGCCTGTTTAATCGAAGAAATATCCCGCACCACTGCCTGGAAACCGATTACTTCCTCGCCTCGCTGCAACAGTTGCACGTTCTGACCGGCCCAGACTTCTTGCCCCCTTCGCGAGATCAACGGCAGTTCGAGATAGCTGGAGGGACGGCCTCGCAGGAACTGCCGGACGTGAAACCACCAGACCTTGCCACGGTAGTCCTCCCGAATGAACTCTGTGATGTGATGGCCCAGCACCTCTACCATCGCATACCCCAGAATTCTGGTCACCGCAGGATTGATAAAGGTGATGCGTCCGGAAAGGTTGGTACGGCAGATGATGTCAGAGGCTTGTTCGAGTGCAAACCGATAGTCCTCCTGATCGATGTCCAACATCAGTTCCATCTGTTGGTCGACCGGCGGCAGGTAGGGAAAATGGCCACCCGTCTCCGACGGGGAGGAGGAAGAAGAATGGGGAAAGACGTGGTCCACCATGACGCCAGACAGGGCAGTTATGGTAACGCTAATGCCCCCTCCAAGGGGGGGTATCTTACTCCACCTCTACAGGGTTTGACTAGCTACATATATATACTTACTTTCATTTCTCCCCAGAAAACGGCACAATGCCGCCAAGCGTCTCGCTCCATCCCGCTGCTCCTCATCACCTACTGGTCAGCTTGTTCGTGTCAAAAACAGGAAAGTGAGTCATCTCTCCAAAGCAGAGCACCTTGTCAAGACTCTCGCATGGTTACAGCCTCGACGATCTCTCGCTACCCCTGTTGCTTGAGTGGCTCTGCCATTGTCCTCTTAAGCAACGTTCCCCCAGCGCCTACCGTTTCTCGTTGAATTGCTCACGGAAGTCGCGTCGCGACACCGTTGCGATGCAGCAGGACACAGGTCCTTGAAGGCTCTCCGCTCAATCACGGGCGGCAGGACCAGCCAACCACCCCTGCATCATCAAGCTAGCGACTGGCAAACCCGTTGCAGTCGATGGGTGACGGTCAACGAGATACACGCCGCATAGCGAAGAGCATGCATTTCGCCGGAGCGATTTCCCCCCGATCATCCCATTTTTCGCAACTATCTGCCTTCCCCTGCTCACAACTTAACGAAATCCTGCGCCGCAAATCTTCGACCATCGCATGCCAGGGTCACATCCGCCGTTCCACTAACCAATCCCTGAGCCTCCGTAAAAACCCAGAATGCCAGACTGAGTTGCAATCCTTGGGCTCCCACTCGCAGGACTGACCCCCAAACCAGGTACCGTTGTACCTGATCTCCCGGGCTTTTATCCTTCCGTGGCGCCTCGTGATGTCGGACCGACAGTGCAAAGCCGGAACCCGCGTTGTCCTTTTGGATTGTTTACGTCACCTTCTTGGTCTATCCCCATACAGTCCAGCCCAACAATGTACGCCTGCTCTCGCTGGCTGGTGCCCACTTGACGGGAGGCTCCTTGCCTCACGAGGTTCTTCAATGCTACTCACCCTGCCGACGCCGGAAGAGTCGGGGCATGTCGCAACGTGACCCTGGCGCGAAACAGGATCCTTATCTCTGTTCTGCTCAACGACAGGTGAAGGAGCAATATTCGACGGGGCTTGGAGGAGCATGCAACACCATGCTGATGGCATCCGGGTCGTACCCGATCTCCTCCAGATCTTTCTGCGCACAAGCGAGCTCGTTTTCCGTTAGGTAGGCAACGGTGTCGGGAATTCCGTCGTCTTTCAGCGAAAGAAGAAGGGCGTTCAATGTTTCACGCTCCTCGGGCGGGACGTCCTTGGACAGCGGAAACTCAATCCGTCGCCGGTAGGGACTCTTGTATGTCTCATTCAATGCCTTGATGGTTTTCAGCACAAGTCGATCCTGTTCCCATCGCTGGAGTCGTGGCCCAGCGGACGGATGCACAGCCAGCAGATCCATGAGCGTGATAACAGTGGCATGTAATGATCGGCCAATAAATTCACGCTGTGGCTCAAGCATCACCTCGGTGAATCCAAGATATCGGGCCACTGCTTCCACCAAGACAAAATTAATCATGAAACTGTACTGCCCACCAAACTGGCCATAGCAGGGTTTGTTGGGATCGTTGAGCACTTTCAGATCTGCCGCACCAGCGTCAAACGCACTAAAGCCGATGGCATCGGGCGCCAAGAGGCGTTTGGCTTCCTTTAACGTCGCAAAGGCACCGAGGTTGACCGGTACCAATACCTGTGGGTCGATGGTTTTGAAAAACTCCACAATGGTTTTGCGGTAGGGAACCTGCTTCCAGTCGACCGGGCGAAGCTCTTTCTCCCACACCAGTTCATCAAGAAAGGGAGGGCACCGTTTCAGGGACTCGATGTCCTTTGCCTCAAAGGCCCTGACAAAGGCGGACCACTCAGGCATGTTCCTCTGTAGCCGTTCGCTCACATTCGGCCGAACATGCTCTTCTTCAAGACCCCCCGCGTTCTTGGCCAACAGCTTGGTTGGCAGCTCATTCCACAACTCGTTGCAGATGATCCGATCAACCGTCCCATCGCCCACTCCGGTCACCTGTTCGATTGAACTGCAAGAAACCTCCACCCGGTTCCGGTGATCCGCAAGATCGGGGTGGGCCAATGCTCCCTCCAAAACAGCGTCGTCCCAATCAACCATGATATACCGGATGCGGGGATACACCCTGCCTTCTCGATCCAGAGTTTTGAGATGGCAAAGAAAACAGGCAGCGAGGTTGCCGTTGCCAGGTCCCAACTCCATCACTATCAAACGGGAGTCTTCGTTTGTCACCCGATTATCAGTCGATGGACGACGATTGGCAGCCTTCTCTCGCCTCATCACTTTTTCATAGTAGTCAGCGGCGAGCGCATGGGCGAGACGATAATCAGCGGACGCGAATGTTTGATAATAGGAGTGGAGCTTATCCCCTCGAAGGGCATAGAAGATGCGGTTCACGTGAGCTTGCCACTGGTCAAGTGGCTTGAAGTCTCCAATTGGCTGCGGAAGGTCGTCGATTGCTTGTAACATTTGGTTCCGTTGGGGGCGGCACGTGGAGCAGCGAAATCCTAGCAAAGGGGCCGAGGGAGCCGCAACGGGATGCCCGCCAATCGCAGCCCGACCACGCAATGTTGAGCCACAGATCCTTGTGAGCCGAGCCGCACAACGTCCGGGCATTGTTGCACAACAACCCAGGCTGACTACTCAGGCTAACCGCCACGCCCTTGACGAGGCGTACGACGGTCGGTATAGGTGACCGCTCATAGTGACGGATATGCACAAGACTCTCCTTCTCGGTACCGTTGTCGTCAGTGCTTGGGCTGGCCTGGTCACTCCAGCATCAACCAAAGAACTCCCCCTCACTGAAAATATGCCGATCTCGGAATTTCAAAACCGCACCGAGGATGTCAAAGGTTATGACTTTGACGCACCACCAGAAGGATTGTTCCGCTCTATCACCACAGCAGAAAGCTTCGAAGAAGAAATCGGCCATCTGCGCGCTCATGAGATTGTCCCCGTTCGGCCGACTGATCAGTTTCCTCCGGACATTCCGATCATCTTCATCGTATTTGCCCTCCACCAACATTATCAAGGATTCAACATTTTCGGTCGCTGCTTTCCTGAAGCAGTGCCCGGGCTGTCGCGCGAAACGCTAATAAGTGAAGACGTTGTCCATATTGCCCTCGAAGACAATAGTGGCTATCTCGCCCTCCGCTCTCCTGCCGGAGGATGGCGCCCCGGCCGCTACAAGGTCGAGATCCACGTCGGCGAACAAGTCAACGAATTGAGCTTGATGGGCACCATGCGGTTCACGATCGTGGACGTATCCCCGTAAATGTCCCACGGTCAGTGGACCAGAGGCTGGTTTGACCCCTCCCTTCCCTTTCGCTAGAATGCACTTCACAGGAAGGCCTCCCGCGATCCACCGTCGGAGCGACCGTTAGCACCATGGCACCGCCACTCACACCGTGGGTTTCCGTCATCGTTCCCATCAAGGACGAGCGAGACAATCTCTCACCCCTAGTAGCCAGTCTGCTAAAGGTCTTGGATTCGCATGAACAGTCTCGCTCACGACCCTTTGAAGTGATTATCGTCGACGACGGCAGCACCGACGGCAGTGCAGAAGAGCTTGATCGACTCGCGGCTCTTCATCCCCAGCTCAAGGTATTCCATTTTGATCGCAACTACGGTAAGACCTGTGCGCTGGATGCTGGATTCCGCCGATCCTCAGGGGACCTAATCGTGCAGATCGACGGAGACCTCCAGCAAGACAGTGAGGATATTTTGAAACTCCTGCCCTTGACGGCTTCCTACGACTTGGTTTGCGGATGGCGGCAGAAACGGCAAGACGGTTTCGTCAAGACCATCTCCTCTCGCATCGCCAATACCGTCCGTAACTGGGTGACACACGACGGGGTGCATGACACAGGTTGCCCGCTCAAAGTTTTTCGGCGCCCTGTGCTAGAACGTATCTGCCTCTACGAAGGCATGCATCGGTTTTTCCCCGCCTTGGCATTGATGCACGGCTTCACCGTGACAGAAGTGCCGGTTCGGCATTATCCCCGCCTCCACGGACGCTCGAAATATGGCATGGGCAACCGACTGTTTGCATCCCTCTACGATTTGATTGCCGTGCGGTGGATGCAACGGCGCATCCTACGGTACAAATTCAGAGAGCCGGTGTGACGCACCTACGTATTCCTCTATGCGGAGACGATTCCTGTACTGCGTGCCGCGAAGCGGCCGATGCTGCACGTGGCTACTGATGGTTCAGTCCCCATGTTGACCACGGAAACCATTTGGGTCGGGATCGGATTTTTAGGCCAAGGACTATTCTTTGGCCGATGGGTAGTCCAATGGATTCTGTCAGAGAAACGCGCCCGGAGCGAGGTTCCTCTGTCGTTTTGGTACATGAGCTTGTTCGGAGGCTTGATCACACTTGCCTACGCCCTCTATCGTCAGGATCCAGTCTTTATCGCGGGCCAGGGTCTAGGATCGGTCGTCTATATCCGCAATCTCATGCTCATCTATCGTGCCAACCGTCGCACGAGCGACGCCCGACCTTCACCTGACACACCATCCCCTCAAGTCTGACTTGTCCCGTGGCCATGATCTCTTCTCCACTAGCCGATTCTGCTGCCCTGCAATCCTCTCACCGAGAAGGCTCTCCGCCTCTCTCTGAACACCCGTCCAACACATTCATCCTGGCAGCCATTCTGCTCGCTTTATCGCTTCTCCTCTTCTTCGCAGGACTAGGCAACATGGGCCTCACCGACCGCGATGAAGGACGGAACGCGGAGGCTGGCCGCGAGATGTTTGTGTCTGGCGACCTGATCACGCCAACGTTCAATGGAGAACTGCGCGTGGCCAAGCCGGTGTTCATCTATTGGCTGATGACGCTGTCTTATCAGGCCTTCGGTGTCAATGAGTTCGCGGCACGGGCTCCTTCGGCCGTCTTCGGTGTGGCGTTGGTCCTCCTGCAATTCGTTTTTCTCTCTCGATTGCGGGGAACCGCCGTGGGGTTCGCCGGCGCGTTTATGTTGCTGCTGAATGTCGAAATGCTGGCGCTTGGGCGCATGGCCATCACCGACAGCGTCCTTATCTTCTTTACCACCCTCTCGCTCTATGGGTTTTGGGTCGGGCTGCACGGGACAGGGACGGAGCGCCATTGGATATGGAGTTTCTATGTCGGCATGGCCGTTGCGACCCTCACGAAAGGACCGGTCGGATTCCTGGTTCCACTGATGACGGCGGGACTCTACCTGACGGCGGCACGGCGATGGATGCAGTTCTGGCGGCACGGCTTTCCCCTTGCCGGCCCTCTCCTCTTTGCGGCACTGACGATCCCCTGGTATGCCACCATGGTCATCATCCACGGCGATGCCTACAGCTCGCAAGCCAAGCTTCACACCGTCGGCCGCTTTCTCAGCCCGATGGAAGGACACGGGGCAGGACCGTGGTTCTACATCCCGGTGCTGTTCTTCGGCTTTTTCCCCTGGAGTCCCTTCTTGCCCGCCGCGCTGTATCAGACCTATCTCGATTGGCGGAGCCGACCGCACACAGAGCCCGCCGTCCCCCTCTCACAGGGCGCGGCTCCATCGGCGACCGCCGACGGAGCGTTAGAGGGAAGAGAGCTGGAATGGTTCGCCGCCCTGTGGTTCATCGGAACCTTTGTCTTCTTCACCCTCTCTTCGACTCGCTTGCCACATTATATCGGCCCGCTTTTCCCCGCTGCATCGTTACTGGCGGCATCTTACTGGTTCCGCGCGAGCGGGGAACCGCTTGTGAAAGGGGTTCGCCTGTCTCTCCGCACCACGACGATCGTCGGCTATCTCCTGGCGATCGGATTGGCCTGCTTGCCCATCCTGTACGAAACGTTCTCCGGCAAACTGCTCAATGAGTTTCCCCTCGCCACAGAATTCGAACTGGGAATCGGCCCCTATCTGGCCTCGGCGGCGGTGTTGATCGGCATGGGATTGGTCGGTTATTTCGGGTTGTATCGTGAAAACCGTTGGGGAACACTCGGAATCGCGGGAGGAACCGTTGCGGTCGTGTTTCTGTTGACCGTCTTTACCGTCATTCCCGGCATCAACCGTTATGCCATCGCCCCTCCCCAGGAACTGGCCGCCATCGCTGGTCTGAATCTTGGTCCAACCGATCAATTGATCGCTTATGGAACGACAAGACCTTCGTTCACGTTTTACGCGCAGCGCAAGGTTCTGTATGTCGAAAAGGGTGAAACCGATCAGCTTACGGCGGCCCTGCGTCATCCGGGCCGCACCATGATCCTCTTGCGGGACGACCTGCGGGGATCCTTGCCGGAAGAAGCCGCCGCATTTCAACCGGTTCTCAAGCGCCACGGCTACGTGTTGCTAGCCAATCAACCGATGGTATCAATCCCTGAATCCGCTCGACAGGCCACCCCACCTTCCGCCCCGCCTCACTGACCATCCCTCCAGCTTCCAGGAACCGGTACGTTCGCTGTGTTGGTAAGGCTCGACATTTTCTTCAGCCAACATCAGCGAAAGGGCAACACGCCTCTCGCACTGACGAGCAGCAGTGTGGCCGTCAGCACTCCAACGAGCAGAAGACTTTCTCGCACAGACCGTGGAAAAGCGCCGACCATTTTCGCTGGTCCCGCGCCAGCTCCTTCACATGCCCAGTGTGCGACGCAAGTCAATCCGACGACTGTCATCACGTAGAACGATGTTGTCATGGTGGCCAAACCGCAGACAATCCCGTACAGAGCCCCAGTCGAGGTCCTGCCCGCACTGTCTCCCCTCCAAGCGCCTCTTCGAAACCACACTCCACCGGCTGTGACAGTCAGCCCTACTACGATCAGGGCTGCACCAGCAAACCCTCCTTCTGCAGGACGAGCCAGCGCCCACAACAACGCCAACGCGGCACAGGCTCCCCAGGCAGAATGCAGCAGCCCCTTTGCGATCGACGTTCGCCACTGTTGCAAGGGAGCTGAGGCGATCGACCCGCTTACAACTCCGATCACAGCCCCTCCGATCACGTCGGTCGGAAAATGAGACCCGCGAAGAACACGACTGAGCATCACGAAACAAGCGATACCGATCACGACCGGACCGATCGCGGGAAACCGCTTGGCCAAGACGGTCGCGACGGCAAAGCTGACCGAGGAATGGCCTGAGGGGAATGAGTCGAACCCGGACGTCATCGACGGCGCAAGCAACCAGTCACCGGAGTGAGTAAACTTGGGACGGGGCCTGCCGATCAGATGCTTGAGCCCGTTCACGATCAAGGCCGCAAGGCCGTGCGCCAGCAGGGTTTCGATGCCCGCCTTTCTGATTGTCTCCTTCGACCAGAGCCACCCGACCGCCGTCAAGACCAGGCTGAAGACGACCAGGTGCGTCCCCTCGCCGATCCAGTCTCCGGCATTGCTGGTGAAGGCCATCCAGGGGATGGTGAGCTGCTCCCAGGGATGGTACGTCGTAACGGATCGCACGTATCGAGTAACAGGAAGATCAAACTGAGAAAAACCGATGAAGGTCATCACCAGCGTAGCAATGGAACAACAGCCGGAGAAGAGAAGTCTGCTGATTCCCGACCAAGACCGATCGTTACAAAGGACCGATGGAGTCTCGATCAGCCGAGAAGGTTTCCGCATCCTGATGGGGAGCACTGGCACGGGCTAGGGGATCCACTCAGCCAGAAAGATGTTGAATTCCCCGGGTTCCTTGGCATTGCGATCCGATACCCAGACTAACCATTTCCCGTCCGGTGAAAACATGGGGAAACTGTTAAAGCGGCCTTCCGTGGTGACCCGTTCCAGCCCCGTCCCATCGTCGTTGATCAGATAGAGATGGAAGCTGGGCCGTCCCTTTTCTCCTTGCTCATCTTGGGTCCCCACCGTAGACGAAAAAATAATCCGCCGTCCGTCCGGATGAAAAAACGGCGCAAAGTTCGAGGCACCGTTCGCCGTCACCTGTCGTTTGCCGGAACCGTCAGCATTCATGACAAAAATCTCGAGTTGATTCGGCTCAACCAATCCTTGTGCCAGCAAGTCTCGATACCGAGCCACTTCCTCCGGCTTAGTCGGGTGCGACGCCCGATAGACAATCCTGGTCCCATCCGGAGAGAAAAACGCGCCTCCGTCATAGCCCACGTCGTCCGTTAATCGTCGAACCCCAGTTCCGTCAAGCTTCATCGTATAGAGATCCAGATCGCCGTCCCGCACTGATGTCCACACGATGGTGTTTCCATCTGGCGAGAGGGTCGCTTCGGCGTCGTAGCCCGGTGTTGTCGTCAGCCGCTTGAAATTTCCACCGTCAAGATCCACTGCATAAAGATCATAGTCGTCAAGCACCCACCGATAGGTTGCACCCCGCTTTGGCTTGGGAGGACAGTCTGGACTGGCCTCGTGCGTCGAGGCGTAGATCACACGGCGATCGCCTGGATAAAAGTACCCGCAGGTCGTGGCCCCCTTGCCGGTGCTCACCATTTGAACGCGACCAGTTTCGATGTCCATCACGTACATCTGATAACAGCCAAGCCCAGCCGCGGCCGGTTTATTGGCAACCGTCTCCCCTTTCGTCCAATCATTGGTCGATTGAAAAATCAGTTTTCTCCCGTCGAAGGAAAAATAGGCCTCCGCGTTTTGGCGGCCAAAGGTTAGTTGCCGGATATGGCCAAGGTGGCGCTCTGTCGAGCCGGCGACGGAGTGACCTTTACCAGGCGTCGCGGACTCTTTCCGAGCCTCGTTGGCCACACATCCAACGGCCAGGCCCAACGCCGCCAGCCCCCACGCGAGACATCGCCATGATCTACCGAACGCCATTGACTTCCACCTCCTTCATCTCCGGCCCATCCTGCCACACCCCCCGCTCCACCACAGTTCCGTTTTTAAAGACTACGTAACTGTGCCAGCCGTAATAAAACAGATAGGGCGCCAGCCGCTCAACTGCTCCAGGACTCAGGCTGTAGAGAACCGTCACCACGCTCGCCGGTACGGCAACGCGGCGGCACGTCAAGAGCACGGCCGTCTCAGGACCTTCATAGGTCCGGCCCTTCACATCAACGCCTTCCTCGCGAAACCGAACCAGATCTCCACAGGACTCCTTAACGAGCGGTTCTATCCTGTGCCGTTGATCAGCCCCTCCCAAGACTAACATCGACCCGGCGGGCGGCAGGGCCATTTCTCCGAACGAGACGATCACGGTCTTTCTCGATTCAGGCCATGGAGACTCTCGCTCCGCAATCCGATCCAGAATTGGCTGAAAAACCTTGCCTCCCTCCGTGCTGAGCAGCCCCACTGTTCTCCGGCTGTCGGTCACATATCCGTTCAACATCGGCGTCAACCGGCTGCGCGGGATCCGACGGAACACCATCCACTGTGGATCCACTTGCACCGCAAGAGGGCGTGCCGAGACCGACACCTCCTCTCTCGTCATGGCGGCGGGACCAAGCCTGATCCATTTCGTCTCAGTCCCATTGTCCAGCACGACTCGGAGAGGGACGGCCATTTGAAACGGTCGTCCGGACTGACCCATTCGAACCAGCACTCGCCACCTGCCCGGCTCTTCGCTCACCTGGACCTGATAGGCGCGGACTTCCTCCAGTGACACCTGAGGGGCTCCACCCTGCTCCACCCACTGGTCAAAAAACCAACGGAGATCACGGCCACTTTCCTGCGTAAAAACGGCCTCAATATCGGACCAATCAGCAGGCTGATTGCGATACCGCTGAACAAACGTTTTAAGACCACGCCAGAAAGGCTCCTCGCCAAGTTCATGGCGGAGGTGATGAAAGATAAAAGCGGCCTTGTGGTAGCCAATCGCATTGTCTTTTTCGTCTTCTTTCGTAAAAAAGCGGGAGACCGGATAGTCCTGCTCCGGCTCCACGTAGAGGCTATAGCCTTCGACCATCAAGCGCCGTTGCTCCATCGCCTGCTGCTCGTCTCCTGTGAGTTCATGCCAGTAATAATTAGCCAGGTAGGTTGTCAACCCCTCCACCCAATTGCCAGTTCCTTGACGATTGAACACAGCATTGCCGATCCACGAATGGACGATTTCGTGGCCAAGGGCGTAGGGCTGCACATAGTGCCGCTTGATGCTCCCGCTGCCCAGCAGGGTAAACGACGGCAGGCCAAGTCCGCTGGGAAAGAAATTTTCCACCACTGCAAACCGATGAAAGGGATAGTCGCCCAGAATCCGAATGTAGGCATCAAGATAGGTTGCCGTTGCATCAAGATATTCATCCGCTAGATCCGCGTTCTCTGGGAGGAAGTAGGTCGCCAATTCAATTCGCTGTCCCGCTCGACTCGACCAGTCCCTTAATTTGACGACAAACCGATTGGCCACAAGCGTCAAGGCCTCGGACGGTTCAGCCACGACCCACGTGGAGGACACCCATCCATCCTGACTCCCATGATTGTGACAGAGCCCCTGGGTCACAACCGTCCACCCCTCGGGAACCTGAAGGTGAAGACGGTAGGTGCTGTACGATCCACTAATGTCCGGATACCACAGACTCTCACCGCTGAGATAGACTCCCTCATTACCAATATGCCCGGCTGTGTCGCTCGGAGTCACAAAGCGCAGGTGGCGTGGTTCTTTAGGTGGGTCATTGATGAGACCGCGATACGTCCAGATGACTGTCACGTGCCTATCATGTTCTGGTGGCATGGTAACGATCACCCGCTGCCCCCGCTGGTGAACAGGACGTTCGATTGCAAACGGAAGAGGCAGGAGGCGGTTTTGGCTCCCTCGCGCTTTGTGGTCATCACCCAACAGGATGGATTCTATTTCCAAGGTGGGCGCAAGGGAGAACGACACGGTCTCGGCCTGGGACGGCAGAAGAACCACCATTTGGTCGCGCACGATCAACTCGTGGGTTGCAGGGTTAATCGTAGCCTTGATGTCATGACTCAGGACAGAGGGTGGAACCGGATGACGTGAACTGGCTGCTGCAGCCTGCCCCCATACTCCTGTCACAACCAGAATAAACCCGACATACCATCCTCTCCAGAGGTTCCTCGTAAGCATGAGGCTTGACATATTCTCCCTCATAAGATTGGGGTAATGGGACCTACCCACGCCTGCCCCATCGTCGCCAGTTGCTTGCTCCGAGACAACCGCTTGCCCACCAGCTTGTCCAGGTAACCAATCTGGTGGCGTTTTCTTCTCGCTTCGCCAACCCTCCGCCAGGCTGTTCACAGGGAGAAAGCACCGAGGAAGAGCAGAGCAGGGACCAGAAGAAACTCGTAGAACGAGATTTACAGGCTGACAGCCGGTTCCCCCACAAGGGCCGCGACGAAAGCCTCGGGATTGAAGTCTTGGAGATCCTCAGCACCCTCTCCAACGCCGATCATACGAACAGGTATTTTCAGCTCCTCCGCGAGGGCTATGACAATACCGCCCCGCGCCGTCCCATCCAACTTAGTCAACACCAGGCCCGTGACCCCCACCGCTGCATGAAAGTGCCGGGCCTGAGCCAGAGCATTTTGGCCAACCGTCGCATCCAGTACAAGCAGTACTTCATGGGGAGCACCGGCCAATTCTCGACCGACGACGCGTTTGATCTTGCACAACTCCTCCATCAGATTGGACTTGGTATGCAATCGACCAGCCGTATCAATAAGCACGACATCGATGCCACGGGCCTTGGCCGCGGTGATGCCGTCGAACGCCACGGACGCAGGATCGGCCCCATGACGCTGGCGGATAATCGGCACATCTAACCTCTCAGCCCACACCTGCAACTGTTCGATCGCTGCAGCACGGAAGGTGTCGCCGGCAACCAACAACGGCTTCTTTTGGGCCTCCACAATGCGCCGAGCCAGCTTCGCGATTGTTGTGGTCTTGCCCACTCCATTGACCCCGACAACCAGGATAACAAAGGGTTTGGGACCCCGCGCAATCACATCGAGCAGCGGAGGACCAGCCACAGGGGCGAGGCTCTCATAGAGAGCTCGGCTCAACACATCTTGCAGACCACGCATCGACGAGGCCGCCTCGCCGCGCGCTTCGTCGTTGACCCGGCGAATCAACCGTTCCACCACGCGGGCACCGAGATCGGCGCCGAGCAGCGATGCTTCGAGCTCTTCCAGCAAAGCCGGAGTGGGCGTTCGCCCCAGCATCCGATCGAGTGATTGACGCACAACGTACCGGGTCTTTCCCAACCCCTCTTGCAGCCGCTGAAACCAGCCCATTGTCAGAGCCTCCCCCTCGACCCTCGCCGCATCACCAAACGACACAGAGCAACGTTCAGCGAACGTAGCACGGCCCTTTCGCGCCGCTTCATACGCGACGCCTCCCGTTTGCTCTTTTCATGATCATAGCCGCACAAATGTAGCACCCCGTGCACTAACAACGAGGCGAGTTCCTCATTCAGCGACCGCCCGGCTGCCTTCGCTTGCCGCACAGCCGTTGGCACGGAAATGACGACGTCGCCCAACAGTCGCCGACAGGGCGAGGGGGCTTCCCGCATGGCAAACGCCAACACATCGGTCGTCCGATTATTCCCCCGATACACTTGATTTAAGCGGCGCATCCGCCCGTCTCCCACCAATTCCAGACTCAATTCCGCTCGTGACTCTCCAACCGCCCGGAGAATAGCCTGCGCCGCCCGCACCAACGAAGGTTGTCGCCCAGATAGTCGCCTGAGTCGAACACGCAAGATGACAGCCATCAGTGCGGTTGGCCCGATCCCTCCTCCGACGAGGGACGGGATGTGGAGGAGTGGAGGGGACCTCCCCGGCCTGGGCTAGAAAGGGGGTGAGGAGAGAACGGGCGCCGTCGGTTTGAACCCCTTACCGCAGCATTGACGGCACGATAACGATCATAGGCCTTGATGATCTGTTGGACGAGACGATGGCGCACAACATCTTTCTCATTGAAATGCACAAACGCAATGCCTTCCACATCGCGGAGCACCTCCATCACCTCGATCAATCCCGACACCCGGTCATTCGGCAAATCCACCTGGGTGATGTCTCCCGTCACAACTATCTTGGAGTGGAATCCCAACCGCGTGAGAAACATTTTCATCTGCTCGGCGGTGGCGTTTTGCGCTTCATCGAGAATGACGAACGAGTCGTTCAGCGTGCGCCCGCGCATGAACGCCAGCGGCGCGATTTCAATGTCGCCCCGCTCGATCAAACGATTGGCTCGCTCCACGTCCATCATGTCGAACAGCGCGTCATATAAGGGGCGCAGGTATGGGTTGACTTTCTGATAGAGGTCTCCCGGCAGGAACCCGAGTTTTTCTCCGGCCTCGACGGCAGGTCGAGTGAGAATGATCCGGCTGACTTCTTTTTTCATCAACGCGCTCACCGCCATGGCCATGGCCAGATAGGTCTTGCCCGTGCCGGCTGGCCCAATGGCAATGACGACGTCGTGCCGGTTGATCGCTTCGATGTAAGTTTTCTGGGTTGGAGACTTGGGGCCGATGAGCCGTTTTTTGGTGACGATGGTCGCCGGTCCGTAGAGGACGTCCTTGATCGCGGCGTCCGGCTCCTGTCGCAAGGCGCTCAACGCGTGGGTGACGTCTTCCGTTTGCAGGACGATCCCTTCGTTCGCCAACGCAGCCAGCTCGAGCACCACCCGCTCCGCTTGACGGACGGCTTCCGGTTGACCATCCATGGTCACTTCTTCACCCCGAGCCGACAACCGCACTCCCAATTCATGCTCGATCAGCTTGAGATGCCGGTCGTGGTGACCAAAGAGAACGGCAGTATTGGTGCCTTCTCGTAGCTTCAGCTTCCGCACAAGCGAGGGATGGACTCCTTCATCCGGCATGCGTCTGTGACGTCATCTTACCAGACTGGGAAAATAGCCGACAAGCGGAGCGTGGGATCACTGTTAGGTGCCAACCTGATGAGCTGGGGACTGAGGAATAAGTTGTAGATCGAATTCTTGGGAGGCGATTCCCCCCCGTCCATCTGTGACAAGGATGGTGACGTGGTGCACTCCCAGATGATCATGAGGCACACGCCAGTCGATTCGGCCATCTTCACCAATCGTCATTCCCCGTGGAGCGGTTTGCAACATATACTTCAACTGATCGCCATCATCGTCAATCGCCTGAACTTTATAGGTATAGAAGTCCGTAGACTGGGGAACTGGCGGTATGGAAACGATCCGAGGCGGGCGGTTCTCCATCATCCAGGGAGCGGAGCGCGCCACACTTTCTGCGCCACTAGGATCTCTCGCCGTCACCTCCACGGTGACCAGATCGCCCGCGACCACTCCTTCTGTTTCGAGGAACGCCTCTTCGCCCTCCTTCACCAAGACTTGATTCCTGTACCACTGGAAAGTCAGGGTTAGCGGATCACGATCGGCATCACTGACATCGACGCTTGCTTCGATCCTGTTGGCCGGCACGGTATCTTGGCGGGCAATTGTCACCGAATGAATAACTGGCGGGCTGTTGACTACAACCGTGGGAGACAGTCGATAAACAGGCCCCTTTTGCTTGGCGTCGGCAGGCGTAATCTCGACACTCACTCGCTGCCCCCGGCGAAACTTCGTGGGAGACAGGGTCGGCCCCGTCTCACCAACCATGGGCACGCCCTCCACATACCATTGATACGACAAGGTCACAGCTTCGTGGTCCGGATCTTCAGCGATCACTTGAACCGCTGCCTCTTCCGTTGACAACAAGGGGTCTTTGAGAAACCGAGCCGATAAAACGGTCGGCGGTCGGTTCCCCGCCGCCGGAGCGGTTAAAGAAGGTGATGGCGGACGGTCCGTACAGGACGCCATGGTCCAGAATAGGGTGACCGCCACGATAACGGTTCTACGAAGCACGGCACTCTTCCTGTTCTCGCCGGGCAAACGACGATATCGCTCCTCAATCACGCTGATGAACCCAGCTCACATAGCGGCTATAGTAGTCTCCCGCGCTCGTACAGGGCTGAGTCGCCGCGCCGGTGCTCATTTGAATCGCTCCGGTCATGCCGCCGGCGCACCCGCTCCCCCCTGTGCCGCTCGTTCCGAGGTTGCCGGCCCCTTGCGCTCCGATCTGGACGGACATCGATGAGGCCAACCCTACGCCCAGCGAGACTTTGGTTGTGACAGTGACGTTGGCGCCGGCCGTCGTCGTGCCGACCACCGGCGTCGTCGCGGCGGTGCCGGTTTTGTAATAAAGGGCATAGAGATAACTCTGGCCGGTTGAAGCACAGAAGTCATTCGTCGGGACGAAGGTTGGGAAAAACACCGTGCCGCCGATCAACGTGGGACTGACCACCGACCGTTCCGCCGCATTGGTGCCGGAGCCGGTGGGCAGGGTGACACGCCAACCATCTCGCTGGTTCACAAGCCCGATCATGGAAGTTGTTCCCGTTCCATGAAACGTCGTGACGGTCGGATTCGTCGGATCCGTGACTTGGTTGGTCCCATCACTACAGACCAAACAAATCGTTGCATGGGTTACATCCACCAGATCATTGTCATGACAACTGGTTACCCCTGTCTCTATGCAGATTCCGTTGACCACGGAATCTTTGATGCCGAACAGCCGCTGCACATTGTTATCGACCTTGTCTGAATTGCCGAAGTACCGCCCCGTGCCAAAGAAGACCCACAGTTTGTTCGCATCGTCGATCGTCACCGTCGGCGCAGCCGTGATGGGGCCGACCTCCACGGTTCCTCCCATAGCATCGGAGAAGGTATCGATCACTTCCGTGGGCCTGCGCCCCGATCCACTTGAGATCCCCCACGTTAGAGGCGTGCACGGGCTGGAGAGACACCCCATCGTCAGGCGGTACAGTTTGCCTCGCCACGGCAACATTCCATCATGAATGGTTCTGCCCATATAGGCGACATCGCCCCGATAATCGAGGTCCTTATCCACGGTCACGATATGCCCCATGAACGAGCGCCAGCTCCCGACCGGCATCGTCGTCACGTTGCTGTTGGCAATCCCAGGCCCAGCGGCTAGATCAATGACATACAGTTTGGCCGTCTGGCTTGGCGTAGAAGGCAAATCGGCTTGGTATCCATTGGGACCAGACCCGAAAATGGCATACCACTTTTCGTGGATCTTGCTGGTCGGCGCATCGCTCATCGGATTCATCCTCGTAATGGCTGGATAGGCCGTCGTGAGACCCAAGCCACTATCGGTAAACACCCAGAGAAGCCTGGGTTCAACTTCGGGATTGGTCACGTCCAGCACAAAATAGGCGCTATAAAACGTCCGGTCCGTCCCACCAATATTCACCGTCATTGGTGGCGCGCCGGTCGAGGCCGTGCAATTGCCGCAACTGCCCCCCAGACGGAAGCCGCCGATGAGAATCGTGCCCCATCCATCGGGATGGTCAGCGTCTGGCGTAAAGATTCGTACATCCGTCACCTTGGGTTTCAGATCGACGTAATACACATGACTATAGTCGGTCCTGGCCAGCCACTGAAGCTGCGGCAAGAGTTGATAGGGAATGAAGGCCCAGAGTTCGGCTCCCAAATTGGGCCCCCCGGAATTATCAGTCGGCGTTTTGGTAAACCAACCGTGCTCGGTCACATTGGTCGTGGCAGGATTGTCCCCCCGGTGATAGAACCCAGCATTGAAAGCATGGAGCATCCCGTCATTGGCCCCGACATAAGCAACCTGGCGGCGATTCCGATACTGTCGGTAAAAGGCATTGTAGGTAGGATCCCCGTAGATCAAGTCGTACCGTTCCTTGGGTGGCCCGACGATCGTCGGTGTCGAGTGGATCGGATCGCCGAGCTTCCAGACGTGATAGGAGCCGCTTCCGACCGGTACTTCGATCATGCGAGTACGGAGCCCGCTGATTTCTTCCCCGCGGATGAAGCGGATCAGGTTCATCGCGTTACTGCTCCCCGTACAGGTATCACCGGCGTAGCGAAGATAGTCGCGCAAAATCGTACAGTTGGCTGTACTGAAGTCCATCTGTTCGCCAGGATCGACAAGGCCGTTGTTGTTGACATCGACCCAGGTCAGGATTCTGCGCGACGAGGCGGGCGTCAACGCCAGTTCTTTGCCCGCCTCCCAGATCGGGATAAGGGATTTTAAGCTCCCACCCAGCACGACGGGCGTCGTACTGTCGGCCAATCCGTCCCCGTTCAGATCTTCATACTTGTCCACGAGGACACTCCGATAAGTGGGACTGGATGGATCATCGTCATACCTCGTCGTCACAATGCGATCGACCCGGTAGTCCAGAATGCCGTCCTGATTCGTGTCCTCCCGGAAATTCCCGAACGAATCGATGAACAGCGCATGGGTATAGCCGGTCCATTTGACCGTACTGCCGTTCTGGCCGATATCGCTGGTAAAGAAGTAGGCTTGGTAGATCGACCCTTC
>JANDJK010000127.1 GCA_024330925.1 Nitrospira sp. | reverse complement strand
TTATCCGATGTTCGATGTGATGCGGCAGAAGGCCCCCGACTTTTTCCTCTTTTTGGGCGATACGATTTACGCCGACGATGCCTGCCCGTCTCCGCCCAACGAACCGGGCGCGGATTTCAAGGCGGCGACGCTCGCCGAGTATCGTGTGCGCCATCGGTATCAACGGGGGGCCGCCGCCTTGCGCCGGTTTCTGGAAGCCGTACCGGTCTATGTCACGTGGGACGACCATGAGGTGCGCAACAACTTCGCCGGTCCGTTCGATGAGCGGATGCCAGTGGGCCGGCAGGCCCTGCGGGAATATTGGCCGATCGCCTCGCCGCCGGACGATCCGCATCGTCTCTATCGCTCTGTGCGCTATGGAGCGGATTTGGAATTGTTCCTGCTCGACACCAGACAGTACCGCAGCCGCAACGCTGAACCGGATGGCCCAACCAAGACCATGTTGGGATCGGCTCAGTTGAAATGGCTGCTCGAGGGGATCTCGCAATCGACCGCGACATGGAAGGTGATTGCGACGTCCGTGCCCCTGTCGGTGCCGAAAGGGGGAGGCGAAACAGTGCCCGGCAACGACGGCTGGGCCGGCGGTCCGGACGGAACCGGGTTCGAGCATGAACGGCAAGTGATTGTTGATACCATCTTGGGCAAGCGGCTTCAGAACGTCGTGTTTCTCGCTGGTGACATCCACTGGGCTCAAGCCAACGCCTACGATCCGGATCGAGACGGAGTCGTCGATTTTCATGAGTTCGTGGCCGGCCCGCTTTCGGCCAACCCGGGACGAGTCACCGAGGCGGAGGGATCGCTCAATCCGACGCGCCTGTTCAATGAATCGGGCTATCACAATTTCGGTTTGGTTCGAGTGACCAAAACTCTGTTCGAAGTGGTGATCATCGATCAAACCGGGGCGACGCGATTCGTCCATCGTGTGACTGCTCGATAACGAAGGCTCCCCTCTTCAACCCCTTGCAATCCTGCTGCTTGCTCGGTACGGTACAGCCGCGCACACTGGATGCGCGTTTTCGGGAGGGAAAGGAGAAAAGGAGAGCAAAGATGGCGGGATTGATGTCGGCAGATGATGTGTTTGCGAAGGCCCAAGCGGCGGCGGTGGCCGCCACGGGGCCGGATGAGCGGGCCTTGCAGATCGATTACACGGTGCTCAAGGAAAACATTCGCGCGGCGCTCGGCGACCGCAAGGTGGCGTTGTGCCACGTGAACAAGTTCCTGCCGGAAGGATACGAGGACCAGGGCCGCTTCAACCTGGTGCTGCTCACGGCCGGCAACGTGGTGTTCGACATGGTCATCGGGGACGCCTACTTTCGTTACGACGTGGTGTCGGTCGGCCGGCTGGACAAAGTGCAGCTCATCGATGCCGTGTGGGACAACCGGGAAAAACGGCGAGAAGAGCCGTTCTTGAGCCTGCGCCTCATGCACGGCGAAGAAGCACACCTTTTGTTGGCGTTGGACGATGCAGAGCGCAAATCGGTCTTGACCTTTGCTCGAGCTGTGACTGCGGCACGGAATCCGGAACAGGAGCTGTCTTGACGAGTCGGAAAACAGCCAGCCACGAATATGGAAAACCAGGGAATTCTTTCACAGCGTGATTCCTCTACTGAATGGGAAGAACCGGCCGGCAACCGATCGGGATCCGGTTTGCCGGCCGGTTGTGCCCCATTAGTAAAAATAGATGGCTCCACTATCCAGGGCGATCCCGTCTTCAAGTGGCGCCCCGACGACGAAGGTGTGGCCATCCGAGAACGCGAGGCTCGTGCCGAACCAATCGCCCGGCTGGGTATTGGAAGCCTTCAGATAGGCCTGGTGAGCCCAGGTCGTGCCATCGAAGGTGAACAGATACACGGCACCACTGTCGAGGGCGGAATTGTCATGGTGAGCTCCATTGATCCCGACTGCCGCACTGTCTTCCTGTAAGGCCCCCACGGCCAGGGTCTGGCCGTCAGGGGAGAACGCGAGGCTTGTGCCGAACCAATCGCCCGCCTCGGTGTTGGAGGCTTTCACATAGGCCTGCTGGGTCCATAGACCTCCGCTCCGCGTGTAGAGGTACACGGCGCCGCTGTCTAGAGCGAGATTGTTGCTCTGATCGCCATTGATGCCGGTGGCGGCACTGTCTTCAAATGGCGCGCCGACAGCCAGGGTCTGACCGTCGGGACTCAGGGCGACGCGGAGGCCGAACTGGTCATTGGATTCAGCGTTGGAGGCCAACAAAACCGCCTCATCAGTCCATGAGCTCCCGTCAAAGACCAAGACATAAGCCGCGCCGGCATCAAGACCGGCACTGTCAGTAAACGGCGCTCCTACCACCAATGTGCGCCCATCTGCGGAGAGACTGAGGCTTGTGCCGAATTGGTCACCGGGAGCTGGTGTTCCAGCTTTGAGAACGGCCTGTTGTGTCCAGATGATTCCGTCGAAGGTGAAGAGATAGACGGCACCACTGTCAGCGGCGACAGTGTCGTTGGAGGGTGCGCCTACGGCGAGGGTTCGACCATCCGCCGAAAGACTCACAGTGGTGCCGAACTGCTCACCCGCTTCGGGGAGTGAGGCGTTGAGCACCGCTTGCTGAGTCCAGAGACTTCCAGTGCGGACGAAGACACGCACAGCTCCACTGTCGATGGCCCCGTGGTCCGCCAATGGAACTCCGACGGCGAGGGTGCTGCCGTCCTCGCTCAGCGCAAGGCTCAAGCCAAGCCAATCGCTTGCTCCAGGACTTGAGGCTCGCAATTCGGCCTGGAGATCCCAACTGCTTCCGTTCCGGACAAAGACGTAGACGGCTCCGCTGTCCCAGACCATTCTGTCTTCGAATGGGGCTCCGATGGCCAAAGTCTGCCCGTTTCCTGAAAGCGCCACACTGAAGCCAAAGAGTGCTCCTGCTTCGCTGGCAGGGGGAGTGAGGTGTCCAATGGCAGGGAGCAGGTCAAAGACCGATACAGGGACGGAGTCAGTGCAGCCGGCGGCATTGCAGGCTTGCACGATGTAGCGGGCGTTGATCCGCGATGGCAAAAAGACCTCGTGGTCGTAATCAGTGCGATCCGCCGGCAAGGAGGCGACATCGGAGAAGCCAGCTCCCGTTTCCAGTTCTTCTAACAATCGATACTCTGTCTCGCCGGCGACATCTTGCCACGTGATGTGAAAGGTCTTGATCGCAGTCGGGGTCAGGGTGACGTTCAAAGGTGCGGGCGGGCGAGCAAGACTTCCTCCGCTTCCAATCCCGACGCCGCCTCCTCCGTCGGCGCAGGCGACTAGCCCGCCAATGACGGCGATCAGGCCTCCATGGAGACTTGCCTTCGCGAGTTGATGGAACGGTGACATGGATGGCATGGTTTGTATCCTCCATCGGATTACTGTGTGAGTCTTTGTCGCGACCCGCCGAACTCTCTGTGTGCTTATCTGTAGGCTGGTGTTGGGCGTTTCCACTATTCCTCGATAGGAAGGAGGCAATGCCTACGAAAGAGGGGATGTTCACAGAAGGGGGGTGCTGATCATGAGAGAGGCGCGAAAGGGAAGTGGGGCGGATGTGTGTGGACCGGCAGTCTGGTGGTTCGACGACAGGAAATGAACGAAACGGGACTTCACGAACAGAACCCCTCTATTGTGGGACTCCGTTCATGTGCGCCCGAGATCAGCGAGTGGATTCCGACTTCCGTGCGCGATCGAT
The DNA here is from genome assembly GCA_024330925.1 of Nitrospira sp. Taxonomy (GTDB): domain Bacteria; phylum Nitrospirota; class Nitrospiria; order Nitrospirales; family Nitrospiraceae; genus Nitrospira_D. Next base: position 77 of record JANDJK010000127.1, on the reverse strand, counting down.
AAGCAAGTTGGGGGCGGGCCGATCGGCTCGACGTTTTTGGGTGATGTCTTTGAGCCTGTCCGCTGCTTGGTCGGGGT
>JANDJK010000126.1 GCA_024330925.1 Nitrospira sp. | reverse complement strand
ATGTTCCTCCATCAACGCGAACAAGGCCCCCAAGACCTGCATCAACATGGCGGCCAAATCGGCGGACGGGTCCTTGGGATTGTGAATTTTGGCCCCGAGAAAACTCTGGCAGACGCGGGCGCCGCTCGCGATGGCCTCCGTCGTCATCCAAATATCAATGCCGAATCGGGCGACGTCCGACTCCCAGACGTGCTGATCCAAATAATGCTCGGCCAGGTGGCCGGAAAATCCGAAATCGCCGCCGATCGGCTGCCTGATTCGCTGGCCATACAACGCCCTCGTGAGCGGATAGACGATGCTGTTGGTAATCGTGCCGTCGTATTTGTGGCGCAGGTAGTAGGGAGCGACGTAGTCGTAGTGCTCCTCAAGAACGGGCCGCAAGAGCAATTCGATCCATTCGGGCGTGATGCTGCGCAAGTCGGAATCCACCACCGCGCAGGCCTTAGCTTCAAGCCGTCGGGCAATTTCAAAAATTGTCCGAAACGCGCTGCCTTTTCCCGGAATACCGTGATAGGGCGTGATGATCTTTTGCAAACGGCTTTGCCGATCACTGATCAGCAAAGCCCCGTAATCGACAATTGAACGTGCAACGACCTCGGTGGTTCCATCTGACGATCCCCCATCAGAGTTCACGAGCACAGCTCGCTGGTCAGGAAAGTATTTCGCCAGGCCCGCGCTGACGGCCCTCACCACGTGGCCGATCGTGTCGGCGTTGTTGTAGCTGGGAATGCCGACCAACAGGTCCGTCCGGCCAATGTCGGAAAGCCTAGCCTCCGTCTCTGGGGACAAAGAAACGGTCGATCGCACAGGTCGCACACCATGGACTTTCATTTGGTGGGATCCCATCGATGGTCCTCTTCCACGGCGGTCACCAGGCGGTCAAAAATATCGGGGACTGCAGCCACCACACGGCTCCAATCTGAAATCATGGGGACTCCTAAGGGATCCTTCTGAAACACATCTGAGGCCAGCTTAATGCCTCTCAGAAAGGTTTCGACGGCAGTCCGTTCGGCATGTCGGTCAAACTTCAGACTGTTGATGGCAGCACTGTCCTCATACCGGCGAATGGCTTCTTCGGCCAGTCGGAGATAGGTGGCCCGCAGTGTCTTTAACTCTGCATCGCCGAGCACGACTCCCAGGCTGGACAGATGGCGAAACAGCGACTTGGAAATATCCACCGTCATCTTGAGGAGGCCCTTGTCTGGGTCGTCAGGAGAGAGTGTCTGGTGCTTGTGCTCGTAGGCGTCCGCGATATCCGCCTGACAAACACGCCGCAAGGCGCAATTGCGAAAGACTTCGGCCAGAATCCCGATTTCCAACCCCCAATCCCCTGGGATGCGGTTGACCCACGCAAGATCACGGACCATGGCGAATTCCCCCGCAAGCGGATAGCGGAAACTGTCCAAAAACGTCAGGAGAGGATGATCGCCAACAAGCTGCTGAAAGGAACGAATGAGCGGTGTAAAAAACAGTCTGGTGACACGTCCATGCAGCCGATCAGTGACCCGGCTGTAATAGCCTTTACAAAATTCATAGCCCAAATTGGGATTGGCCACCGGGTAACAGAGCCGTGCTAGGTACTCGCGGTTGTAGCTGACGATGTCACAGTCGTGCAAGGCAATCACCTGACTTCGGCGACGAGCGAGGACATACCCAAAGGCTAACCAGCACGACTGCCCCTTGCCCGGCAGTCCTATATCGATTTCTCGCTCGACCAGAGTGCGTAACAGTTCCTGCACGCGAGCACCATCGACCCACACCAGCCTCACATCCTGGGGCAGCACCTTGAAGTAATCTCTCGCGCGACGAAATTCAAGGGGCGAGGCGCGTCCCAGGGCAATCACGATCTCGTTCAGATACGATACGCGCGTCAATTCCGCCACGATGCCGGACAGCGCAGGCCCTTCAAGCTCGGAATAGAGGCATGGCAGCACCAACGCAATCGGATTGACGGTGCGATACTGTTCGAGCTCGTGTTCCAACCGATCCACGTTGGGAGGCCCCAGGCGATGGAGCACGCTGACCACTCCGTTTTGAAAGAAATCAGCCATTCGATTCTCCCTTCGACTTGTGGGGTCGCGATTCCATGAAACCGAACGCCGCGGCTCATTCGCGTGGAGAGCCAACAGCTCAGCATCGTCGGGCCGATCCCAGTCTGATTTGTACCTTTCTCACCCAGGACATTTCAAATGCAACCGACGTTCGAGCAGCAGAAACTTGCCCCTCCCTTTCTTCAAGCCTTTCCGTCATCTACAATTGCCAAACATGCCAAGCATGCGGCCACCGGCACGTACGGCGAGGCGACACGATCAAGAGCGATGAGCGCGAACAGAGCGTTTTCGTGGAGCATGGTCATCTTTACGGATGTGGACGGCACCTTGCTGGACAGCCGGACCTATCGGTTCGACGAGGCGCGCCAAGCGCTGGAGCACCTACGGGACCAAAAGATTCCCCTTGTGCTGGTTTCAAGTAAGACACAGGCGGAGATGGAACCGATCCGCTCTCACTTGCATAATGATCACCCGTTCATCGTGGAAAACGGAGGTGCCGTGTTGATTCCGGCGAAGTATTTCCCGTTCCCTCCTCCCGCCACCAGAATTTGCGGCCCTTATCATGTCGTTGAATTCGGCACTCCCTATCCTCTTCTCCGCAACGCACTGAAGGAAATTGCTCGTGAGGTTGGCTTGTCTCTCACCGGATACGGCGACTTGTCGGCCGATGACATTGCAGTACGAACGGGCCTGTCTTCCGAGGAAGCGGCCTTGGCCAAACAACGAGAGTACGACGAACCGTTTTTCATCGAAGGCGACCGTCCCATCACCCCCGAGCTTGCAGCGGCCATCAGGAGACGCGGCCTGAACTGGACCACGGGGGATCGCTGCCATCACTTGATGGGGTCTCAGGACAAAGGACGCGCCGTTCGCCATCTCATTGAATACTACCGACAGGCAGCCGCAGCTCATGGCCAGCACTGTACCACTGTCGCCCTCGGAAACAGTCTCAACGACCTGCCGATGTTGGCTGCCGTGGACAGACCCATTCTCATCCAGCAAGCGGACGGTTCCTACGCCCCCGGCGTTGATTTGCCCGGACTTATGCAAGCCCCCGCGCCCGGGCCAATCGGGTGGAATCAGGCGATTCTTTCTTTGCTACGTTGACGGCGCGCCGAATGGTCTCGGACGCACGACCCACGGCTCTCCTCTCCATCCAAGGCGACAGCCGGGATCCGCCTTTCGGCACACGAGAAACGGCAGACGAGCTAGTGCGTCAAGCGCGTCGTTTCCGGCATTCCATCGAAACGGTGAACCAGAAACCGCAGCACATCCTCCACTTCGCTTTGATGCTTGACGTAGTATTGTGCCCGAGAGTGGGGATAGTACCCGACACGGACCCCCAGCGTCAGCCTGTCCCGCATGGCGAAGACCGTTTCGTCGGTTTCATCGTCCCCGATAAAAAACAGCCCCGTACAGTGGAGATGACGCATAAGGGCGAACGCAGCTTCTCCTTTTCCAGGACTTCCAGGAGGAAGAAGGTTAACAGACGCTTTGCCCGGTATCATTTGCGGAGGGGGAGTCAACCGCTTGGCCATGTGAACCAACTCACGTTCGACGGCGCCCGGATCATCGACGCCTCAATAATGAAGAGTCAAACTATACCGTTTGTTTTCGATCACGACGCCCGTGTCGGTAAAAAACCGAGCCTTGGTTCCTTCCAGTTGTTTCATCCATCCCGAACAGATGCGATCCA
>JANDJK010000125.1 GCA_024330925.1 Nitrospira sp. | reverse complement strand
CGGTGAAGAGGTGGCCGAAGAAGAGCGGCAACAGCACCAGGAGGACGAAGAAGAACAGGAGTGGAAGCCAACCCATTTTCATGACGGCACCTCCCTATCGCTCTTCGCCCGCAAGTCGGCATTCTCTTGATCAACGTCGGCATTCTTGTCTGCATTCAAACACAGAGGCAAGGGTCACGCGCACGAGTAGGCCTGAGCAAAACAGGGATTCCATCGATGGGACATTGACACTCTTCCAAACCATTGAAATGCCAAAGGCTCATTGGCGAGAATCGCTCGTCGGTCTGCCCCCGGCAAAACAAAGAAGCACTCCGGGGCAACCATGAGAGGCGAGTATCCGATATCTTGTGGTCGGCGGCATAGCCGTCAATCTCCATGGCTATGCTCGCCTCACAATCGACCTGGATCTCCTGCTGGATCTCTCACGTGACAATCTTGCGCTGGTGGTCCGGGCGTTGAACGAACTGGGTTACGTTCCTCGCGCACCGGTCCGTCCCACCGACCGTGTGTCGTAAGAGCAACGGAAACAGTGGCGGGAAGAGAAGGGTGCCTGGCCATGACGTTCTACAACCCCAAGATACCGTTTCGACAGGTCGATCTTTTTCTCGACAATCCGATCGACTTCGAGCAGGCTTACCGGCGCGTCCCTTGGTTTACGTTCGGCGGCCTCAGAATCCCCGTTGCCTCTATAGATGACATCACAGCCATGAAAGAAACAACAAGACGCCCTCGTGACCAAGAGGACGTCCATCACCTTTACGAGATCAGACAACACCAAGAGCCTCGATGACACCGCCGCTTCCCCAAGACCTGCTTCCCTCCCTCTCCCGCAAACAGGCTGTGCACCATCTGTATCCGGACTTGGCTGACGTGCCGGAACCGTTTTTGTTGGAGTGGTTTAAGGACCGGTACGACTATCCTCGGCTTCACACGGCCGAGGAATTGAAAACCATAAGCCGATCGAGACCGGAGCACTGCTCATCGCTTTCTGTAGCATGTTTCGACGATACGATTGCCGATGCCATGCACGGCGTCATGGCACTCCCTTACCCAGCCGTTCGCTTGCTGGTCACGCGGAACCCGGCCCCGGTGATCATGAGCCGCTGATCGTCGATCCTGACCCGGGCACCCAGAAAGACGTCCGCCAACCACGCGCCGGTCAACACATGGTCGGTGATGGCCGGGATGATGAACCGGCTTTCTCCCTCTGCAAGCGCCGCAAAGGGAATGAGTTGGTCGGCGGCGAACCGGTCCAGCGTCGCCCCCGATTCGATTTCCTGGAGCAACTGCTTGGCAACGTACCCGCCGATCGACTCGGCACGACGTCGGATGGCTCCGGCTTGATCGGCACCGAGTCGCGCAGTCGTTCCTTGATTGGCCGTTCCTCGATCGGCAAAGAGCGCCAGGGCCGCGCCTGGTTGCAAAGACTCAGTATCGTGGCGGATCTCGATGTCGGCTGGATAACCAGCCTGAGCGAGCACTGCTCGCGCCGCCTCCGCCATCCGCCGGCTCACCTGCCGTTCTTCAAGATGCGAAGAGAGCGCGATGCCCCACACCCTTGTGATGGGGCCAGCTTTGTCTTGAACGATGGCCTGCAAGGGCCCCTGTTTAGGTTGCACGCTGAGCCGCAGAACCCCTTCGCCCCTTGGGACATACCCCGGTCGCACGATCTCTATTTCAGCCGCAAGTCCCATTTGGCGCAGTAACGTAAGCACCACGTGCTGCAGATGAAAGGCGGAGGGCGCAAAATCCTGAAAGAGCCCACCCCGCACCTCAACCATCACCGGCGACTCTGCAAAAGCCAGCACCGGCACAATCCCAAGCGCCAGCATCGTGGTCGAGCCGGCACAGCCGATGTCCCATCGATAAAACCGTCTGACCTTCAACAGGCCGGGACGAAACACAAACTCCCGCGATCCCTGGACGAGCCCCTCCGTCTGTCCGTTCACCAATTCGGCAACAGCCTCAATGACGCGCAGGTGCTGCGCGCGCAAGCCGGGCTTGTCCCGCTTGGCACGCACATTCACTACCCGAATGGGCCGACCCGTCAGCGCAGAAAACGCCACCGCCTGCCGCACGATGGCGCCGCTGCCGGAACAACGAAAGCCGTCAATCGTCACCATAGAGCGACTCGTTGGAATCTCCGTCCGTGAGTTCTCGTATCGTACCGGAGCCATCGGCGCCGAGGAGGCCATAGATCTCACGGGGAAGAATCACAAGGTTGAGCCGGTCGAGGATGGTCCGACCTTCCCCTGAAAAGGTGAGGTTGGCGAGGTACAAAAGGGGAGAGACCATCACTTCTTCGTTTCTTCTCCACGAAACTGGTTCCTGCGTGCGGCGCTGCATCCGACATGCCGCAGATCGACCTTCTGCATAGACCCATCTTCAACAAGCCCATGGGTTGTGAAGGGAGTGAGAAAGGCGCGGACCGTGGCATTCTGCGGCAACCGCAGCCAGTCTTGCTGAGGCGAGAGTCCTCATTACGACTTGCCTGACAACGCCCTTTTCTGCTGGAGGAGTCGCGCAACGTCCCCATTCATCAACTGCTTCGCATGTCAGCAGTTCCGGCATCGGTGTTGCTGAGTGAAGAGCAGGCAGGACTCTCTTGCTTCTGGTTCGGACCGGGAGAGCAATATGCGCCCCCCTTCGAGTGAGCCCAGGGGGCGCAAGCCGTTCTTTGTGAGCGAGGAGCCTTTTTGCTGACCGCTTATAGACAACACCCTTTTCTTTACCCTTTCACAAAGGAGGAGTCGTCATGGCCAAGACGGAAGACAAGGCGCTTGTAACAAAGAAACCTCGTGAACTTACCTCGCGGGTGGAGGATCTCGAACAGTGGATGGACCGGTTCATGGACGACCTGTGGCGGCGCCCACTGCCTAGTCTGTTTGGATGGGACCGGTGGCTGTCCCACCGACCTTTTGCGTGGCGCATGCCGGCGATCGATGTGTATGAGGAGAAAGACATGGTCGTGGTCAAGGCCGAGCTGCCGGGCATGAGCAAAGATGACATCGAGGTTACACTGACGGGCGACACCTTGACGATCAAGGGAGAGAAAAAAGAGGATCACGAAACGAAAGAAGGTGACTACTACCGTCGCGAGCGATCGTACGGCTCGTTTGCGCGAACCGTTGAACTGCCCTGCGAAGTCAAACAGGACGAGATCAAAGCGTCCTTCAAAGACGGTGTGCTCGACATTCATTTGCCCAAGACCGAGGAGGCAAAGAAGAAATCCGTCTCGGTCAAGATTGATTAACGGTGCTCCTTGGGGAGACATTCCTGTGAGAGGCAGGACGCTTGTTCAATGGTTTTTTATGGTGTCCCTGCTGAGCGGAGTAGTGAACGTGGCGTCCTGCTACCCGCCGCCCCCCCGAATGGAAAGGGCTGAGTCGTTAGGGGGGAAAGCCGCCTTGTCTTCACCGCCATCGCTGTCATGGCACAGTCAACCGTACAGACCAGCGGCCCTATCAGACAATGTCAGAGAATGCGGAGGCAGGAACGTGATCGGGAACCTTTTCTTCGAGCGGCTCCTCTGCGCCGTATGGTTCTGATCCCTTGCCCGCCCGTTTGATCGAAACGCCAAGCAGCGTCCATCCCCCAAAGGAGGGGATGGGATGCCAACTGTGAACAACATTGCCCTCTTCTCGTCTCTTATGGCATTATTGGCGGTCTTGGAGGCACATGGGTTCTTTGTTGGAATACGTCGGGTGCGTTCATATTTTCCTCGGACCCTATCGAGGGAACCCCATCGCGCTTTATCTCAAGCGCACCGACTCAGGATGCCAGATCGGGCCGAAGGTCTACCCGTGGAACGAGGTCGTGGGAGTCGGCGAGACGCCAAACAAGGCCGCCGCGGACTTTGAAGAAAAGTGGAAAGCACGAGGGCTCACTCCCGACATGTATTCCGGCCCATCCTGGGAAGGAGGCATCAAGCCGGAACGACCGGCACCGCCCAAACCGGCCGCCCCGCCCAAGCCCGCCACGCCGGCATCAGGATCGGCACCGGCCGGGTCATCGTCGTCTTCCT
>JANDJK010000124.1 GCA_024330925.1 Nitrospira sp. | reverse complement strand
TATCGCCCCGTGCATATCGTGCGCGTCTCCGGCGGCGTGGATCAGCAACGGTTCCTGGATCGTGTCGGCGCATTCGGGCCGAAGAAGGCAGGGGCCAGTAAACTGGCCAGGACGATCACAGGAAGGGAACGCAACACCAACGTGGATACGGTTCCCATTGAGGTGTTCTCGCAGGTGAAACAGGCGATGCGCGCCCGCGGCATCTCGCAGCGCCGGATGGCGGTCAAGAGAGGGACATCGTACGGCGGCGCATCGCATTTCCGATTCGCCCCCTCACGCAGCATGGTGGCCGAGTATGCCGCCATTTTGGAAGACGACGACCTTGCTGCACAGGCCACGAATGACCTCTTTTGGGATCGTGTCGTGAGCATAGAACAGGCTGGGGTGGAAGAGGTTTTCGATCTGACGGTTCCCGGTCCGGCATCGTGGCTTGCCGATGGGATAGTCAGTCACAACTCCGGCGCCATCGAACAGGACGCCGATGTCGTGATGTTCATCTATCGGGAAGACGTCTACGATCCCAATTCTGAACGCAAAGGCATCGCCGACATCATCGTGAGCAAACATCGCAACGGACCGACCGGGAAAAAAGAGCTCTTTTTCCACGACCGCTACGCCAAGTTCGAAAGCCTCGACCTTCGCGAGGCCTGAGGTCGTTTGCGTGCCGCCCAGCCGCTCGGTATACTGTTCATACATGCGTGATCATCCCCCAGGCTCCATGGCGACAATTCAAAAGATGGCAAGACCGATGGCGTGCTCCCTGCAGATCGGCTGCATGAGACGGCGGGCCGTCCGATCCGTCGTCGGCTCTCTGGCGATCGCGTGCGTCGTCATGGCCTGCGCCGCGTCGCCACGGGCGCAGGAATCGCAACTCCTTTCAGAAGAATTGCCCCCGCGACAAGTCGCCGCGTCCCCGCCCGATTCGGCCGCCACCTATCATTTCATGTTGGGCTACCAAGCCGAGCTGGCCCACGATATCGAAACGGCCTTGCGAGAATATCGGGCGACGATCGAAGCGGACCCGACTTCGCGCGACGCGAAGGCCCGGTTGGCCGCTCTCTATTTCGGATTGGGCGATCTCTCCAACGCGGCCCACTATGCGGAGCAGGCGGGAGAGGGGGACGGACAAACCGCTCAGATTTTGACACAGATGGCGGGCATTTTGGCCGGCGCCGGGAAGCCGGAGCGGGCGGTCGAGCTGCTGGATAAGGCGATCGGGCATGCTCCGGAACGAGCGGAATCATACTTTTCAAAAGGTCTCATTCTCTTGAATCTGAAAAGAACAACCGAGGCGGAGCAGGCGATCAAACAAGGCTTGCGATATGCGCCTGATTCTCACGTCGGCCACTATTATTTGGGCCGCATCTCGGTTGAAATGGGCAATATCGAACAGGCCGTCTCCGGGTTTCACCAGTCGCTGACAGTGAATCCGTCGTTCGAGCCCCCCTACCTGGCTCTTGCGTCGATTTATGAAACCCGGAAGGAACGGGACAAGGCGATCGGCTTGCTTCAACAGTATCTGCGTCAGGTCAATCCGCATAACAAAGAAGTCAGACGGCATCTCGTTCAGTTGCATATCACCGCGAAAGATTACGTGGCGGGGGCGTCGGAACTTGAAAAGATGCTGGAGGAAGACCCCGGCGATCTCGACGCGCAGCTCAGAATGGCACTCATCCATGGCGAGCAAAAGGACTATGCCAAAGCCATCGAGCGAGTGACGGCCATTTTGCAGGCAAGACCGGAGGAATTGCGGATCAGGGACTATTTGGGCTACCTCTACGAAGAAACCAAAGACTTCCCCAAGGCCATCGAGACCTATCGACACAACATTCATCTCGACCCACGATTTTTGGAGAGCCGTCTCCACCTGGGCGTATTGCAATATCGACTTAAGAATTTCCCTGAGGCCATCAACCACTTAAGCGAGGCAGTCCGTTTGAACCCCAAATTGCCCGAGCCCCACATCATACTGGGGTTGTCGTATTTACAGTCCGACAAGTTCGAGGAGGCCTGTAGGGTGTTTGAAGAAGGGATCAAACATCATCCCCAAAACGCCGACTTGCACTTCAACCTTGGCACTGCCTATGACAAGCTCAACCGGTTTGATGACGTCGTGCGTGCGATGGAGACGGCGATTGCGCTCGACCCGCACCATGCCGATGCGTTGAATTATCTCGGTTACAGTTACGCAGAGCGCAACATCAAGCTCGATCAAGCCCTCTCACTGACCAAACGGGCCGTGGCGCTCAAGCCGGACAACGGCTACTACGTGGACAGTTTGGGATGGGCCCTGTACAAGGCGGGGATGGTCGAGGAAGCGTTAAAGGAAATCGAACGGGCCATCACGCTCGTCAAAGACGACCCTGTGCTGTACGAACACGTAGGCGAAATTTACCTGCATCAGCACAAGAGGGGCGAGGCCAGGGAAGCCTGGCTCCATTCCCTGGAGATCGATCCCTCCAACGAAAAACTGCTGCAACGGTTTCGTGAGGAGGGGTTCGGTGATCCGGCACAAGAAGATCGTATCCAACGGGCCAAGCGCCGCGTCGCAGAGAAGACACAGACTCAACAAGCCATGCCGTAAAGGTCAATGGCCTCCACTCGTTTTTCAATTTGGCCGCCAAGCGCAGGCGATTGTTTTCCCCCGTGAGCATATGGAGCAACCGGCGTCGATGGGCGACCAGCGCGGTCAAGAGCGGCGTCTGCTCATCTGCCACAAGACGGCGTGGAGGATGAATGGCGTCGGCGAACCGCGCGGAGATCAGGACAGCGAGCCGCTCGGTCTTGGCCACCTGTCCTGTTGAGCCTCGGTGCAAGCATCGGACACAGATCATCAGCCGCCATCGCCGCCGATCACTTTCCCTCGCGCAGCGTCAGCCCTAAGCCGGCAAGGTGACCGATCGTGGTGGCATCCAACTGCCCCGCAGATCCGAACATCAGCGTTGGATCGCAGAGATCCCGCTCCAGAAGCAGTGTCCCAAAGGCGCCCTCCTGCGCTACCACAAGGTCTCTATAGCGATGTGCGACGGCCAGGGCGGATCGAGTCAACACACTCGTTTCTCCCACGTGGGCGCCGATGATGATGGCAAGACCGATTTCTCCGGCCCGTTTGGCAACTGCCAATGAGCGGAGGATGCCGCCCATTTTCGACACACGAATATTGATGATCCAGGTTGACGGGGGATCATTCTGAAGCAATGCAAACTGCTCTACCCTCAAAAAGCTCTCATCCAGAATGATGGGAATGTTCAGCTCACGCGCCAATCGCCGACAGCCATTGTAATCTCCCACTCCGAGCGGCTCTTCAATGGCCGTGACATGTCCAGGAAGTTGCCTGAGGTATGCCAAGGCGTCTTCGGCGTCCCTCCACAGATTGTTGGCGTCGAGCCTCACTCGCATTGTTGGATCGTCCACCGAAGCCAATCGCGCCAATTTGTCATGGTCATTCTGCCATTGTCCCGTCACTTTGACTTTGAAATCAGTACAGCCTACCGAGCGATACCATTGGAGCTGCTTCTCGAACGATGAAAGATTGTCGGTTCCTAAAACGGCTGAATACTGAAACCGTCCGCTCAGAACGGGAAGACCGAGCAAAGCCTCAATGGGTCGTCCTGCCTCTTTGCCAAAGAGATCAAGACAAGCCGTTTCAACGGCGCACCAGCCGGCTGGATTCTGATCGATGACGGAAGTATGCTCGGCCGCCCATCGCATGCAGTCCTGAACCGATTCGAAGGCCATCCATTGCTCTCGATACGTTTCAATAAAGCTCTGGACGGAGTCAACGGTCTCCCCCGTAACATAGCGGCGGGGACATCCTTCCCCAATTCCTTTTACACCGTCATCGTTGGTCACCGTCACCAGCACACTTTCTGTGTGGGCACGAACGGCCGCCGCATGAACGAAGGCCTGTTTGAAGGGGATGTCGAGCAATTGGACATGAACGTTCTTGATCGGTGTTCTGCTTCCCTGGCGGCAATCGGCATACCCTCTCTTTTCACGGGTCCGTATCCGACAGACTCTCCTCCCCGTATCAGAGAA
>JANDJK010000123.1 GCA_024330925.1 Nitrospira sp. | reverse complement strand
GGGCCGATGTCAATGGAAAGTTGGTCTAAGCTCACGGAACTTCCGATGGCATTCCAGCTCAGGACGAACGGTGATGAATTGGGGACGTTGAGCCAGCTAACGAGGGCCTCTACCTCAGATCCTCCGAATGAGCCGCCGACGGTGCCTCGGAACAATTCAGTATAAGTGCCGGGTATGGTGTTCAGCGCGAAGCCGGTGAAGCTCCGTTGAAGCGTGTCGTCGAAGTTGCCCAACGATCCTATGCGCAGGTACACGTCGCGGACATCGCTCGATGACCCGCCGATGCCAGTGATGGTGAACTGGAATTGCGGTGGAGCAGCGAAGCTATAGATGTTGCCTCCGCTGGTGATGAATGCGGTGCCGGTCAGTTCTTCCAGTCGGTAGGTGCCACCGCCGAAATTGGCGACCTCTGGAGTCGTATCGACGATGGTGGTTGGGCCACTATCGTCGGTGAAGCTGTTCCATTCGGCGTAGAGAGAGCCGGGGGTAACACCTCGCGTCCATCCTGATGGACTGAAGGGTGTATCCCACGTCGCTTGCACAGCCTGAGCTGTTGGGGGTTCGGCGACACATACTCCAAGGGCGATTACGATCAAAGCGTATCTGGTTCTCATGGTGATATCTCCTGTTTGTGGCATTGATCGTCACACCTCACCCGCAGAGGCTATGCGATCAGGTCCTGATGGTCTTCAGGCAACGGGCTCACCCCGTCTGCCGCGTGAATGAGACGGTCATCGTCGTTTGGTTGCCCACCTCCTTTCTTTGTCGGATGCCCTTTCTCTCCTAAGACGGGAGCATCCACGATCAATCGGTACTGTTTGTTGCAATGGAGGATGATCTCCTTTTGCCCGCGTTTGAGCAGGCGGATCTCCACGCGCATCTCCGCGAACCCCTCATGGGCGATGAGGTCGTCATATAACTCGCACATGCGCGACTTGACTGCTTTGTTATGAACATATTCGGACATCCGATATTCCTCTGTGTTGCCCGTTGTTCACCGCTCAGCAGTCTCCAAGAGGTGGGCTTGCGAGGACTGTTCGCCTCGAATCTTGGTCAACTCGGTCGTCATGCGTTTCAGGCCGTTCTCCAGCCACCGGGTCAAGATGGGATCGGCCAACCCTTTCTCGTTGATCTCGTAGGGCAATCCTTGGAGCATCTTCTTGTAGGGACCTGCACCGTACAGCCGATGGGCAATCACGAGGACGCGACCCTGCCGGCTGGCGTTTTCAATAGCCTCCCGCACTGTAGCGACGGCTTGCGCGCGTTTGTCTGGCCAGTCTTCTCGCACAGTAAAGGCGTTGATGTCCTTGATCTTTGCGCAGTGGAGTTCTTGGCGGAGGCGCGCGATGTGCTCCTTCATGATTGCAAGCCACCGGCTGTCACCTTCGTCAGTTCCTTCGCCATGGGCCAGCAACAAAACAGTTTCAGTGGTTGGATCTTTACTCAGTTCAAGGATTCGCTGATGCAGGATCATGGCAATGTCGGGGTTGTGCTCATAGCCACCAAAGGTCGAGAAGGTGGCAGCGGTGCGAACCTGCGGCGGAGTGCTATCCGGACCATGGTTATGAGCGTCTGTTGGAGGATGGTCGCTTAGACCAAGAATGTAATCGGTGATCGGCTTCATTTGATGGTCCAAGGCGTACATCCGCACGAAGATGATGTGTCTGATGCCGCGCTGCTCCAGACGGGACACCGCATCTTGGATGATCAGGGGGTCGCCCATGCCGTAGGCCATTTCGATCGCGTATGTGTTCATGAGCGGCTGAATCATCGCTTCCACAGCGTCGTTCCACGGCTGGGTCGATCCGTGCGGCATGATGACGACACCGATCTGACTCGCAGCTAACGGTGTTTCACGGTTGGCGGTTTTTTTCAGCCACAAGAGGACATTTGGATGCGGCAGCAACTCTTCCGGTTTGTAGACGATGTGTGTGTCTTTGAACTGACTGCCGAGCCAGGCCGTCAGCGACATGGATGAGTCGAATTTTGGTCCGATGAAAACGGGCACGAGCAACGTTCGTCCCTGCTTGACCGCTTGAGCAAGGATCTGTGTCTTAATGGTCTTGTTTTTTTGATCGGCGCCCTCGGCTTCCCGGTCGTAGTAGACAACCGTTTCAGCCTCGCGGAACGCTTTGTAGCGCCTGACGTATGCCGACAATTTGTCCAGATCAGCCTTCAACGCCTTCTCGCTGGCCTCATCCGTCGCCCCGGTTCCGACAAGGATCAACCGTTCCGATTCAGGGTGCTCACTGAGAGCGGCGACACGGTCGAGCACGATTTGGCCGATGAGATAATCGTGCGCCATCGCAGGAGCCCATCGGACGGGCAGTCCGCCCGTGTAGGCGGACAGCAGCGGCTTGACGCGTGTGAGCAGTGGATCGGCGTCGGAAAGAAACAGGGGGATCGCGACGATCTCCGTGACGCCCTTCTGTTTCAGCTCCTGGACCGCGCGCGTGAGGTAGGCGGCGTACTCGCCTTCCACGCCGGTATAGGCTCTTCCGACTAACCCGAGTGCGGCCGGGTAGGAGTGCTTAAATTCATCCACGAGAGATCGCACTTCCCGGTTTCCAAGAAATCCGCGATCGGGTGCGATCACGAGGAACCCGACCTTGGATGGAGGGGCAGCGGCCTGTGCTCCGCTTGCGCCGAGAGGGAACAACATGACCGTCATGACTATTGTCATCGCCTTCCTGAACATGGCCTTCCCTCCTTCGTGTTTCATGATCCAAATGTGTCGAGCCGGTAGTGAATGGGGGTTGTGACTGTAATCTTGGGTTTGCTGAGATTCTGTGTGAGAGGGAGGAGACAAGCCTTCTGCACCAACTCCCAGCACGTCATCATCCAGCGCCCCGTAACCGGAGTTTTTGTCACCACCGCCTTGACCCAATTGCCGTTTCTGTCGATTGTCGCCTTGACGTCCACGATCTCTTCCCATCCTCGATCATCCTCGCCGGCGAGCCAGAGAAGGATAGGCATTGAAGATGCAAGTCTGGTTTCTCAACAGCGAGCCATCCGTCGTTCGGGTGGGAAAGAGCTGTCCGTGTGACGGGAGGCGTGACAGGAGAATGGTCAGTCGTGGGGAAATCGTTTGATCTTCCGTGTCGAACGCACCCGAGACGTTCGGTGAGTGGGAAGGGGAAGAGTTGGGTGGTTCCTTGTCGCGTTGAGCCTGATCCAATGAGACAATGTCTCCCCGATTCGAGGGAAATGAGTCGGCTTGAAGTGAGTCGGCAAAGTCGGTTTCCAAGCGAATTGATTCTTGAATGATGGAGTAAGCCGGTTCGATCGATGGAACCGGTTGAGTCTCGATGGAGTTGTTGTCGGCTTGGTGAAACGAGTCATCCGGCGCCGCGGCCGTTGCCTGCTTGATGTCACGCGGGATGGCCGCATCGGCTGAATCATGCAGTGACGTGGTGGCATAAGAAGGTGGAGCAGGCTGTTGACTGTGGTCCATCGTGTCAGTCGAGAGCAGTGGCTCCGCCGGAAAATCCGGCGGAGCCACCCGCGTCGGCCGGTTAAGAGGAGGAGAGGAGACCGGCTGACTGCCCGATGGAGATGCGTCGGTGTCCGAGTAGTTGAGACCTAGCTGGACCTCGACAGGTGACGAGAGCACGAACGCCAGGTGGAAGTCCTGAAACGGGGGAGAAGGCATCTGAGTCAAGATGTCGGACGCCGCGATGATGATGGCCCCATGGACCGTGACCGATGTTGTGCAACCGGACAGTCGTTCGCGGCGGTGGATCAGGGTGGACGACCCTCGAGACGGCATGGTTTCTGTAGCTACGGCGAACATGACGCGAACATTTACAAAATTGATTGTAATTATCAAAATCATATACATCAACGTGTGGTTTGAAAACCATGTTCGATCACCGGATTGATATGTTCAGTTTCCATCTTGGTGAGTAAAGAACAGGAAAGAAGTTGTGTTGAGCGGAGAAGCGGCGCACGCGCGAGGTCGTCCTGATGACCGCCGATCTCTTGTATGAATGGGCGCCGAATGAGCGAATGAGCGCGGCAAGTGGGATGGTGTTGGGCAAGATGCGGGTCATCTGCCGTTTGCAATTTGGTTGGGAAAACAGCGGGGCTTCACTGTGGGCGGAAG
>JANDJK010000122.1 GCA_024330925.1 Nitrospira sp. | reverse complement strand
ACGGTCAAATCTGAACATTCTGCTAGTTGTGTCGTCCTGCGAGCTGTCCGTCTTGAAGCAGTACGTCCCGCTGCACGTGAAATGGGGCAAGGAACAGATCGTGGCGCCGTTGTTCCTCACCAAGGACGACCTCCTGGCCTCGGCGGTTGTCTTTCCACTTGAGTGCCAGGACATTCGTGATTGCCATCGCCTGTTGTGGGGGAAGGACCCCTTCATTGGATTCGTCGTTGATCATCGTCATCTGACCGGTGAAGTCTTGCAGGGGCTGCGGGGAAACCTGGTACGTCTCCGGCAGCGATTGGTGGAAGGAGAAGCAACAAGTGAAGCCTTGACGATTTTGCTGTGCCTGTCGATCACGTCGTTGCTGCCGGTGCTGCGAGGCGTTCAACGCCTCTTGGACAGACCGGTTCTGTTCGATGGAGAATCGCTGCTCAAAGATCTGGAACTCTGTTGCGAGACCGATCTCGCGGCCTTGCGGGAGGCCTGGTCGCTTAAGCGCGGTCATAGCTCGCCGGGGCGACTTGAGGTGCCGCGTTTGGTGGATCGCTATCTCGAAAGCCTGGGGCGATTCGTGCTGTCGGTCGAACGGCGGCTAGGACAGCTACAGGCGGGGTGGTCATGAGAACGGTGTGGTTCAGCCATCGTTTGCTTCCCCTGACCGGTTTCGTCCTGGCGATGAGTCTCATGATGGTGGGAACGGGGTACGGCCAGTCTCCTTATTACGAGCATCTCAAAGAGAGGATTCCGCTTCCCGGTCCGCTCGGTTACGTGAGCGACCACGCTCAAGTGTTGGATCGCGAGTGGAAAGAGCGCATTCGCTCGGTGTGCCAGGATCTGGAACGGAAAACCGGCGTCGAAATGGTCGTGGTGACGGTTCCGACGATCAACCCCTTTCCCTCGGCCAATGAGTATGCAACCAGGCTGTATGAGAAATGGAATATCGGCTCCACTCAACAAGAGCACGGCATCATGCTGCTGGTCGCCGTCGGGGAGCGGCAGGCGGCGATTGCGTTGGGACGTCGGATGATACCGATCATCACACCGGAGGTACGATACGAGGTGGGCCATCGGTATCTGTTTCCGGCGATCGAACGCGGCGAGTTTGGAGAGGGGCTCTATCGAACCGTAGTGGCCTTGGCTTCTCCCGCTCAGGAGGTTCGCGTCGGCGATCTCCCCCATACGCACATGAAGGGGCTGGGATTCTGGTTGACGGTGCTGCTGAGCGCGGTCGCCGTTTCGACCTTTTGGTTTATCAGCCGCCCCGACCTGCGCCACCCGTACCGACGCCTGCAAAAGGGGGAGTATTGGGGGACCGGGCAGGGAGGATTTGGCGGCAACTGGGGCGGGTTCGGCGGTGGAACCAGCGGAGAGGGATGGCGGTAACGCATGATTTCGTCATTTCAGTCGTGTCATCTGAAAGCAGAAAGGCCGATCTAGTCGTTCTCCTGGTGGGCTACCGTGCCCGTTTGTATCGATGAGCCACGCATGCGATCAAGAAGCCCCTTATCGGGGGGCGGTGTTCTTTTCTATGGGATTCCGGCCGTTCTTTCTGAGCGCAGCCCTGTTTGCCGGAATTGCCGTTCCCTTATGGGTGCTCATGTTCAGTGGAGTCGAGACACTGACAGTTCACTACCCGCCAAGGCTGTGGCATATCCACGAAATGGTCTTTGGATTTCTGCCCGCGGTCATCATGGGGTTCATGTTGACCGCCGTTCCCAACTGGACGGATCGACCGCCCGTCAGAGGGATCGAGCTGTTCGGACTCTGGTCTCTATGGCTTGCTGGGCGGCTGGTGATTGCAACACCGTGGATTGATGCTTCCCTCGCGGCGGTGGGGGACAGTGTCTTTCTAGTGGCGGCGGCCGGACTGATCTGGCGGGAAATCGCCATGGCGCGCAGTTGGCGACATGCGCCGATGGGAGTCTTGGTCAGTCTCTATGCCATGGCCAATATCGCGTTTCACGTTCTGACGCTGGAGGGACGGAGCGCGGATCTTCCTCCTCGGATGGCGCTGGCTGTCATCCTGGTGTTGCTGACGGTGATCGGCGGGAGGATCATTCCGAATTTCACGGAAGAGTTTTTTGAGATGCGGAACCGGTCGGAACGGCCGGCGCCGTTTTCCCGGTATGACGGACTGGCGATCCTGCTTGTGGTCCTCTCCGGCCTAGCCTGGACGGGAGCGCCGTATGAAAAGGCGACCGGTTGGCTGTTCGTGCTTGCCGGTCTGGTGAATGCCGGCCGGCTCGCGCGTTGGCGAGGCTGGCTGACCTGGCCGGAACCGCTGGTCTTGGTGCTGCATGTGGGGTATGGATGGGTTGCGGTGGCACTGTTGTTGATGGGAGGATCGGTACTGGGTATTGGCGTGCCTCCTGCCGATGCGCTACATGCTTTGACTGCCGGTGCTGTGGGGGTCATGACCTTGGGGGTCATGACCAGAGCGAGCCTTGGCCACACGGGTCGGCCCCGCCACGCCGGCCCCTTGACGGTCACCATCTACCTTTTGGCCTTTCTCGGCGCCCTCATTCGGATCTTCGGTCCTGCGGCCGGCCTCGCGAGCCATCTCGCGATGGGTTTGGCCGCGGCGAGTTGGAGCGGAGCCTACGCACTCTTTGCTCTGTCTTATGGCCCGTTGCTGTTGCGGCCTAGCTTGGATGAATGACGAGAGGGGAGGTATGTTCGTTGTGCATCAGATCATGCATCCGGGGCGGGTTGTTTTAGCTGATTTCTTCATCGGCTATGCTCACAGCCTGAATCCAAGCCGCGGTCACAGATTCGCCGACGGGGCAAGCCAAGAATTCATTTCTTGAGGAGAACCGTCATGAGTCATCTCTGCATCTGGAGTCGTGTCCGGTTTGGAATGAGCGCCTACGCCGCTCTGGCATTATTTATGTCCAGTTGCTCGACCACGGCCGATGGAACCAAGAAGGGATCTGTCTCTTCTCACGACCTCACCGATGCTGTAATTGAACGGTACATCCGTGCTCATCCTGAAGTGATCGTCCAATCGTTGCAAGCCATGGAGGCGAAACGCCGGGCTGAGCGACAGGAACGCCAAAAGGTCGCCCTTACGACCAAGCAGGACGAACTGCTGCACGATCCGTCGTCGCCGGTCAGCGGCAATCCGAAAGGCGAGATCACGCTGGTCGAGTTCTACGACTATCGCTGCGGCTACTGCAAGCGGGCCGCGTCGGCCGTCACGCAACTTCAGAAGGAAGATCCACGGGTGCGGGTGGTCTACAAGGACTTTCCCATTCTGGGCGAGCCGTCCGAACTCGCGGCCAAGGCCGCGCTCGCGTCTCAGGCGCAAGGGAAGCACCAGGTCTTTCACGAGGCGCTGCTTGCCTCGCATGCCAACATGACCAAAGATGAAATTTTGAAGATCGCCGCCGGCGTGGGGCTCGACGTGAAACGCCTGGAAGCGGACATGGCCGACCCTCGGTGGCAGGCCGTCATTGACAAGAATCGGGCGCTGGCCGAGGAACTCGGCATCTCGGGGACGCCCGGTTTCATCGTCGGTACGGAACTGGTGCCCGGGATGCTGGATTTGGACGGGCTGAGGGAGTTGATTTCCCGAGCGGGACATCAGAAATGACGAGCCTTAGCGACGCTTGACGATGCCGGTGAATCGATTGAAAATAGTATGACGCTGATGTCTTCGGCCGTGCGATTGTGTTGAAACGGCGCGATGCTCAGTGAGGGAATTGGCGGGTCATTTATGAAGATCGCCGTTATCGGAGCCTCGGCCGGGATAGGGCTTCAGGTCGTCCGCCTCGCCCTTGAGCGGGGACACGAGGTGGCGACGCTGTCTCGTCGGGTTGTGCCAGTGCCGGATCGCGCGAATTTCAGAAAGGTACAGGGCAGTGTGGCGGAAGAAGACAAGGTGAAAGCGGTGGTGGAAGGGGCGGAAGCAATCTGTGTGACACTTGGGGTGAAGAGTCCATTAGCGACCAAACTGTTTTCTTCTTCCGCTCGGTTGTTGCTTCACATGCTTAAAGAACTGAACATGTCGCCCACGCTCATCGTGCTGACGGGGTTCGGCGCGGGTGACAGTTGGAGTTATAACTCGCTGCCCATGCGAATCTTCTTTACCTTGCTGCTCAGAGCGGTCTATGCCGATAAGACGGAGCAAGAACGGGTGATCGCCGAG